>CAYWBS010000038.1:0-11985 GCA_964456215.1 uncultured Hyphomicrobiaceae bacterium | reverse complement strand
TGTAGCCAAGCAAGGCATCCACTGCGGCGTCGTGGACGGCGACGGCGTCGAAGTGGATGCCTTGCTTGGCTACATGTTCGTCGGCAACGGCGGCTCACTGACAATTTCCGTCGGTGTCGACCACCAGAACCACGATCTGACACCCAACGATCCCGCTAACTCGGTGCGAGGCAGCAAAACAGGGTTCAAAGTCGCCGCCGATCTGAATCGCGAAGGCGAACATCACCTGTTATCGGTGATCGGCAACTATTCGACGGCCTTTGACAGCTATTGGACACGGGGACGGCTCGGTCTCAAGCACAATCGTCTGACGATTGGTCCGGAAGCGATCGCCCTCGGCGATGAAGGATTCGATGCGCAGCGGGTCGGTGCCTTTGCCACGGCAACCCTGCATCTCAATCCCTATTCGCCAATGGATGTGACGGTCTCTGGCGGTTTTCAGTTCAGCGATGACGATAATGGCTTTGGTTCGCGCGGCGGCGATGGCGGCTACGCGGCCGTGAACTTCTCGTTCGCCTACTAGAGTGTTACCAGGAAAAGTGGACACCGGTTTTCCGTCCGGAAATACGAAAAATCAAAGCGTTAGAGTGTTTGAGCGATTCAAAGAAAAGTGAAAACACTCTAGCAATTAGGCCGTTCATGATCCCAGAGGCTGACGCCGCCAAATTGGATTGCCTTTGGCGGCGGAGGTCAGGATCGGTGTTGCCTGGGCTATTGTTGCCTGGATGTCGGATAGACCCAGACGTTTAGGTTTGCCCCATTTCTGCAGGCTGCCGCTCAATGCGGCAAAGAACGTTTGGATCGCGATCCAGTAGATCAACTGCCGGTAACAGAACCGCTGAAGAATGATGAGCGGCAGGAGTCTCCAAGCCCTTCTGTCGCCATGTAATGCCAGGGCCAGGCCGGCACTTACCAGCTCGATCGTCTGGAAGCCCAGCCAATACATCAAAATCTCGATAGTATTGTCCGACAGGCCGACAGTGTCATGGTGGACATGGCTCCAGGCGTCTGCCCCGAGCGCCGCGATCAGAAGTATGTCCATGACAGGCGAAATGAGCGTGAAGAGATACTGAAAGATGACGATGTTCGGCATCGTAAAGAGCTTGAGACCCCACGCCCCCTTCTGAAAATAGACGCCTGAATGTTTGAAGGCGACTTGCAATGTGCCGAACATCCATCGAAAGCGTTGCTTGCTGAACTCGCGCAGCGTGTCCGGCGCTTCGGTTACCGCGAAAGCATCCGATTCGTTAATGACCCGCCAGTTTGCCCTTTCCACCTTAAGCGTTAGATCCGCATCCTCGGCAAACGTGTTGGTATCGTATAGACCGACTTCGGTAATCGCCCTCCGGCGCCAGGCCCCGATCGCACCGGGCACAACGCTGATGCCGTTGAAGAGCTCAAACGCGCGACGATCCAGATTCTGTGACGTCAGATATTCCAGAGCCTGGAACCTTGACAGCAGGTTTGTCTTATTGCCGACGATCGCCACGCCGGCAACGGCGCCGATTTGCGGATCATGAAAGTGACCCAGTAGTTTTTCGAGGGCGTCCGGCGCCATTCGCGTATCGGCATCGATGCAGACCACTACTTCCGCTGACGTAAGCCGTATCGCGTGGTTGAGCGCGCTGGCCTTGCCGCCATTGCGTTTCGTGAACAGGCGCACGCGCGGCTCATTGGCGAATTCTTCCCGCACAATTGCGACGGTCGCATCCGTTGAGCCATCGTCGACGACGACGACCTCAAAGTTCCTGAGGTTTGACTTGAGAATTGAATGGACACACTCGGCGATAACGCGTTCCTCATTATAGGCAGGGACAATCACCGCGAATTCGGGGAGTGGCCGGTTCTCGGGCGCGTGGGGCTTGCGAAGCCGTGCCTGCCAGCAGGCCGCCAGAGTGACGGCGAGCAACCGTGCAACCCCAAGGGTGATCCCGATGATGAAGAGAACGTTCAAAGAGTAGGTTAAGGAATTCGCCAGCGAAAAACCGAGTTCGTTGACATAAGGCACGTAGTCATTCGGTTTGTGGAGTTGCGGCATTAAATCGCCGCGTTGCAGTCCGAGAAGCTCATGAAGCGATACAAACTCAAATCCTTCCGCCCGCAACTGGTCAATAATTTTCGGCAAAGCTTCAATTGTCTGCGAACGATCGCCGCCGCCGTCATGAAGCAGGACCACGTTTCCGCGCCTCGACCTGGCGTATTCAACTGTTTTCTGTACGATCTTTTCGGCGCCGGGCAATCCCCAATCCAATGGATCGATTTTCTGGCCGATAGCGATGTAGCCGAGCGCCGCGGATTCCAGCAGCGTCCTCGCTTGCCCCCGTGTCTCGGGTTCCATGTCCTTCGCGAAGGGCGGGCGAAACAGGACACTGCGGATTCCGAGCTTCGATTCGAGAACACGCTGGGTGGCGTTGAGTTCCAATTCGAGACGCACGTTCGGACTTCTGGAGAGATT
The DNA here is from genome assembly GCA_964456215.1 of uncultured Hyphomicrobiaceae bacterium. Classification (GTDB taxonomy): domain Bacteria; phylum Pseudomonadota; class Alphaproteobacteria; order Rhizobiales; family BFAS01; genus MnTg02. The sequence continues at coordinate 9,530 of CAYWBS010000038.1, read as the reverse complement.
GGGATGTGTAAAGGTATGGTTGCCTATGTCGTGACCTTCCTTATACATCCGCTCCAATATCCTAGGTTCGAGAACCGCCGCCGCGCCGATCACGAAAAACGACCCTTTGACGTTTTTCTGTTTGAGTATGTCGAGGATCGCAGGCGTGAATTCCCGCGAAGGTCCGTCGTCGAATGTCAGCGCGATGATCTTGCCACGGTTGAGCCCCCAGCGGGAAATGGTCATCGTATGCGGAACCAGCGGAACCGACTCATCGACAATAAGATTGTATTTTGGGAGATGGGTAATCTCGCGCCGTCCCTCGCTCGCCTTATCGGTGAATTTGAGGACTTCGCCTTCGCCCTTATAGCTTACCGCATCGCCTGGATCGAGCTGCCGCATGCGATCCAGTGCCTCCCTGTTCGGTCCACGGCCTTTCGCAAATGAGTGCCAGGCCGTCGGATCCTCCGTGCCCAGGCGCCACAAAGCGATGCCCCCCGGATTTAGGGAAAGGGCCGCCGCGATTTGATTGAAAACGGTAACGCCGTCGAGCATCCATACTTCGTGGCGTTCACCGCCAGCGCCGTCCCGATAGGAGAAGTACGGGTTGAGCGCGTTCTTGTCGAATTTCAGGGCAATGCCGGAGTCGCCGAGAATGTCCCAGGCGGCACGGACCGAAATCGTCTTGCCGAGGCCGGAACGTGTCCGGTCAGCCGCATAGGAACCGATCGCCACGACCAGTTTCTCACCGGCAGCAGACTCGAAGCGCTTGTCGAGCAATTCTTCAAACCATCCTTGCCCCGCCAGCGGGCCGCTGCTCTCCTCGGACCAGTTCTGGTCATAGGCAAGGAGGATTAGCTGGTCGACCACATCAACGAGTTGCAGATAATTGGCCGGGTCCTCATAGGCTGGGAGGACTGACAGGACCTTCAATTTCGCACCGGCCGTCTGCGCCTTAAGCTCGCGAATGAGATCAACCAAATAGGGTTGGGAGTCTTCCGGGACATCTTTGAAATCCAGGACGACCCCGGGATATGTGCCGTCGGCCAAATAGGCGTTCAGGTTCTGGACAAACCGGGCACGCGCCTCCGGCGAACGCAACAACCGGCCGGCCGCTTCGCCTAGCCAATTGCCGGTTTGCGGATCAAAATTATTGATCAGCGGCATAACCCGCAGGCGCGGTTGGTTCGCAGCGATCCAGAACGAGACATCCTTCTGCCGGCGCTCGTCGTCCAGGGCTATATCGCCTTGTTCGCTGGTGAGATGCACCCACTCAGGCACCAGAATGTCGAGCGATCTCGCGTTGTTTCGTAGTGAAATGAAGCTGTTGTCGTCCCAGTTCACAAAGAAACCGAAGCGCGTTGTGTCTGATGGCTTATGATCCGATCCGGCGCGCGCATTCGCCAAATTTACTTTCGGCTGATCCACCGTCGGCCAAAGCGGATTGCCATTCTTGACGGGCAGATATTGATGCTCAAGGCGAAGACCGACTGACGGCAGCGCCGGAGACGTAAAGGAGCTCATGACGAAAACGGCTATCAGGAGGCTTAATGCCGCGAGGGAAATGATCAGGGAAAGATTGACCAAGAAAAATCGTCGGCCTGTGACATCAAAAAAAATCTGATAACGCTGTCGTGACATTTACTGCCGCCTACCCAAACAAAACTCGCGCGGCAAACCTGCTTGCGGGAGTGACTGAGACGTTGGGCAGAAAGCCGGTTGGTTAACCGGTTCTCATTGCGCGCCCGTCAAAACGGGATGCAAATTCAGAACCGGTTAGCCATTATCAATGGAGGCGAATGGGATTAACTTTAACGGGGTGGCGAGACCAGGATTTCGGTCATGGCACTGGTCTTGATTGTCCGGAGAAACTTTTCGAAGAGCTCCGGTTCACCAAAGACCCGCTAGCTCTTCGTTTTCATGCACTTTTGGGCGCGCGAAACCGCACGCAATTTTGCCGATCAAGCTCTAAATTTTTAATTCGGCAAGTGGCTTGCGGCCCGCGAGAATATAGGCCACCGACTGCAACACCATTGCATTGGTGTTAACGTCCATGATAATCGGCGACTTGCCTGAGTTCTCGTAGACACCCGGCAGAAATCCATGGCGCGCCGTGCGCGCTTTCGTGCTGATGCGGGCGCGAAGTTTTTCGGCGTAGGCATCACCGCGAAGTGCAAACCACAGGAACGCGGCCTTGCTGTTGACCATGCGGTATTTCTCGGCGAATGCCCGTGTCTCCCAGCGTTTGGATGTCGTGACGGAATGCACCGGCCAACGCCACGAGCCCGTGCCGGTTGGATTGAAAGCCTGGTATGTAAACCATGGCTCATGGTCTATCGGCGCCTCGGAAACGCAGGTCAGCTTGCCGGTTTCCTTGAAGCGTTCAAGCTGCGCGAGATAAAGAAAGTCGGCCAAAGTCCGTGACTGGGCGGAAGGGCCAATCTCCACGGCCTCATTGGCGCTTGGCTCGGACGCAATGTCCCCATTCCGCGCAACGTGCAACAGGAAGGCTTTGCGGGCCGCTGCATTGTCGGCATCGAACTTTGTGTCATAACCGGTTTCGACGTCGTACCCCCAAAGCTTGTGGGCCCGCGCCACGTAATAGATATAGCTATAGGACTCGCTGGCGATCAATTTCGAGGACTTGATATCGTAGAGTTTGCCGTTCTTGATTGTCCCCCCAATATCCCATTCAGATAGGAGTTTCTTAATATCGTAGGCACCGTTCGTGACCTTCTCGAGCACATAGAGCGCAACCAATAATCGGCCGATATCGGTTGAATCATAGCCGTTTTCGACGGAGCCGCTGCCTGCAGCGCTGGTGCGGTAATTCGGCAAAGTGAGTTTCCGCCAACGAAACCGGGATTTTTTCAGGAAGGCGAGGACGTTGCTAATGCGTTCGTCGAAATCATCACCATTCATCAACCCGATGGACCGCGCCGAAATGTAGGCCAGTATCAGCGAACCCAAGTCCCACATTGTCAGGATCGCATAGCGTCCGTAGTCCTTGCCTTCCGGCCAGACAGCAGCGGAGACGAGTCCCTTTGCCATGCCGTTAACTTCGCTGTTGAAAAAGTGCCAGGCGACCTCCGCGTCGCGTCCGAGTTCGAGATCCGATACCGTCTCATTCTGGCTCGCGGCGAACACCGACCTTATCGGGTTGCCGACGGCAAACGAGCCGGTCAACAGCAATGCCAACTTCGTAGCCTCGCGGCGGGTAATACTCATGGGGGATCACCGTCCTATTTTGAAACAGATTAAACTCTTCATCGCTTCAAGAATTCCAATGAACACGATACGCAAGTTCCGTACCGTTCCGGCAGATACGCACCGCCATTTCGCGCTGACCGGCGCAATCGCTCGAGGCCGGAGCACGCTTTCTTGTTGGCCTGTCACTGCACGCATCGTTCCCAGACCTCGATTCCCCGGCAAATAACATCGGGACGGCCAATGCCGTCCGAAGGCCGACCGGACTTCGATTCATCGTGGCAACGGGACGTGTGGTGCATTTCGTTTGTGAATCCAGCGAGAAACTCAATGGCCGATAATTATTCGGCAATTGTTTTTTTTAACGCCTTAATAAACATCCGGGCCGGCGAAGAATTCGACAACCACTGTCTAATCGGACGGCCAAACGACATCCGAGGTCAGCTCCGGCCAGCCGATGGGCCGGGCGGCAGCCGCCGCGGCCTCGCCGGGCGGAAGCGCCGGGTCCCACCGGGCGGCGATGATCCGCTGGCCTGTCATGCCGCCGGAAGGGTCGGAACGGTGTGGACGTCTAGCCGCGAGACGTTTTTCGGAATAAAAGCCGACATATGCAAGACGAAGCTGCATCGCAAACGGACGCTGTCGAGAGATCTCCCAATGCGACGCTGCCGCACCGGTCTCGGCGCTCCTGATCAGCGTTGCCATCCTGCTTATGGGCAATGGATTGCAGGGCACACTAATTCCGGTTCGCGGCAATCTGGAATCGTTTGCCGCCTTTGAAATCGGCTTACTCGGTTCCGCCTATTATGCTGGTTTCGCACTCGGCTGCTTTGTCGGCCCGGCCCTGATCTCCCGGGCCGGGCATATTCGCGCCTATCTGGCTATGGTCTCGGTCGCCTCCATTATCGCACTTCTCCATGTTCTCTACATCGAACCATTTCTTTGGTGGATTCTGCGGGGAATAATGGGGTTCTGTTTCGCCGTGCTCTACATCGTGATCGAAAGCTGGCTCAACGAATGTTCGACCAACGAGACGAGGGGAAAAATTTTTTCCATCTACACGGCGATAAACCTGACGGTGATCACGGCCGGGCAGATGATGCTGGGGTTGGCCGATCCCAAGAGCTTTGCATTATTTGCCCTGTCATCCATCCTCGTTTCCCTGGCTGCGCTCCCCGTCGCCTTTACGACCGCTGTTTCGCCCGGGCCTGTAGCTGTGGTGCGGCCCAGACTGGTGAAGTTCTACCAGGTTTCTCCTGTCGGCATTGCCGGTTGTCTGGCGGTCGGCCTTGCCAACGGATCTTTTTGAACGCTTGGACCCGTATTTGCTCAGGACCTGGGGTTTGACGCCACCGGCGTCGGCCTATTTATGAGCGCGGTGGTGCTCGGCGGGGCTTTGTCGCAATGGCCATTTGGATGGATGTCTGATCGCATTGATCGCCGTCTTGTAATGGTCGCCACTTCGTTAATTGCGATTGCCGCCGCGATCGCAATGATGACCATCGCGCACGGCACGGGAAGCTTTACATTGCTTGCCGCTGCCGGTTTCGGTATGGGTGCGCTGCCGCTCTACGCGCTATCGGTCGCCCATACGAACGACCATGCGGACCCGAACGACTACGTGGCGGTTTCCAGCACCCTGCTGCTTGTCTTCGGCGTAGGGGCGGTCGCCGGCCCTTTCCTCACAGGAGTGCTCCGGCAGAATGTGACCGGGCCGGCCCTGTTTTATTTCACCGCTTTCATTCATGCTTTGCTCGTCTGCCAGATTATATGGCGAATGAGAACAAGCGAACGCCCGGCGGATGAGGATAGGGTGGAATTTGCGGATGCTTCGATCGCCGCGCAAACGCATATGCCGATTGATCCACAGGCCGGAACGGCTGAGGCCGCCAGCCAATGAAAATGTCCGAATTACGGGATGTTGCGGAAACGCGCAGGTAAACGGCCATTGATCCCTACCGGCTTGACCCGCCGGCGAAATTGTCGCCGCCAATCCAATGACCGGCTCGCGGCGCCGGCGAGGCGCACATTTCCGGGATGAGTAATTCTTCAGCCTCTTCCGCCGAGAGCGGTCAGCTGCCGAATAAAATGAGCGCCGCGCCCTGGCAACGATCATCATTTGTGCCTATTTGTCCGAACGAATGCACTTTGTATCTTTCGGCAAATTGCAAGTGACATACAAATTCGACATCAATCCCTATTTCGGATGTTCAATATAATGACAAACGCAACTGTTGTTCTTAATTCAGACCCGCAGACCCGTTCCGGGAGGCTGCGCTCCTTATTCAATCCTGAAACGAAGGGCGATGCGCCACCGTCAATATATCGCCTGATCTGGCGTCTCACCTCCATAAACCAGATCGGAATTCTCATCCTATCCTTGTTGGTTATTCCCCTCACAATCGTGCCCCTGGAGCTGCAAAGGCGGATCATCGACGATGCAATCGGGCACCGGAATGTCGCGGGCCTGGTTACACTGGTATCGCTTTATCTCGGGGTCGTCGTCGCCCAGGCCTCGTTTGCCTACATATTGAATATGCAGGAAGGCCGTGTTCACGAAATCGTGGCGCGGCGGTTGAGGCAGCAGCTCGCTCAGCTTGTACGGCGCCGGAATCTTCGTGAGCAAACGGACGTCAGAGGCGGCACAATCACGTCCATCTTCACCTCCGAAGTCGACCCGGTTGGAGAGTTTTCCGGCCAGGCCGTTTCCGTACCTCTTGTCGAGGGCGGTGTGTTTCTTTCCGTCATCGGCTACATGTTATTTACAAACCCCGTGTTGGCTTCGGTTGCCATTTCCCTATTCATACCTCAGATTTTTCTGGTGGCATTTGTACAAACACGAATTAACCGGCGGACACGCGAGCGAATTAAAACCCTTCGCGCCTGCAGCGAGGAATGCCTGAAAATATTTGATGGCCGGCCGGGCAGTCTGTTTGCATTTGTCCCGCAGTCGATACGAAACGTATTCGGCTTGAGAATGCAAATCTATCATCTGAAATATTCCATGAAATCCATCGTGCTATTTTCGATTTTCGTCGTGCGGGCAATAATTTTGGGTTTTGGTGGATATCTGGTCATCAACGGGCAGACGGAAATCGGCGTCATCGTCGCCTTTCTGTCAGGCATCGACAGGCTGAGCGGCCGGTGGAACGACTTGCTTGCTTTCTTTCGCCGCATGTCGGACGCGCGGATCAAATACGATCTCATTCGCGATACTTTGAAGAGCGGGAAAAGTGCGTCAATAATTTAGCCAGTGAACGCAAATGACCGACAAACAGCTCGCTCACCCGGCGCATGATTGGCGGTAACACATAACCGAAAGACGGTGCCAGGTGACTTCCGACAAGCTACGTATTGATATTATCTCGGACACGCTGTGCCCCTGGTGCTTTATCGGCAAACGCCGGCTTGAGCGCGCGCTGGACCTGTTAGGCAAGCCATCAGCGGAAATTGTCTGGCATCCATTCCAGCTCGATTCCACGATCCCGCCGGAAGGGATCGACAGGCAGCTTTACGTGACGCGCAAATTTGGCCCCGCCGGGGCCAAACACGTTTATGCGCGCATCGAGCAGGCCGGCGCCGAAGAGGGTATCCCGTTTGCCTTCGATAAGATTCGCAAATCCCCCAACACGCTCAATTCGCACCGGCTGATCCGCTGGGCAACCGCCGCAGGCAAGCAGAATGAAGTAGCCGAACGTCTGTTCGAGCTGATGTTCGTCGAGGGGGCGGATATTGGCGACGGAGAGGTGCTGGCCGAAGCCGCCGCCGCGTGTGGCATGGACCGGGAAGAGGTCGCGAAAAAACTGCGGACCGACGAGGATTTGGAAATCGTCAAACGCGAAGTTGCTGAGGCCTACCAGCTCGGCATTACCGGCGTACCCGCCTTCATCATCGCCAGGACAGGTCTTGTCAACGGCGCGCAGTCCGCCGAAATCCTCGCAAAAGCCATCCGCGAATTCGCGGGCCTACCGGAAGCATCCGCCGCCACGCAATAATATGGAAGTTCGTAAAGGGATTGCTAGGCGGCCTTTCCAGCTTTGCCGGCCAGATCCGCCAGCTGCTTTACCAGGAGCCGCGTACCCTTGAGCCGTTCTTCCGGGGATTCCCAGGAGCCCCGGAAAATCAGCTTGTGATCCGGCTGGATCCTGACCGTATCGGGAGTCTCCGTCACCAGGGCAATCAGACCATCGGGATTGGCGAAACTCTGATTTCTGAAGCTGACGACGGCGCCCTTCGGCCCCGCTTCCACCTGTTCGATGCCCGCCTGCCGGCAGAGTCCCTTGATGCGCACGATATCCAGAAGATGCCTGACCTCCTCAGGCAGCTGACCGAACCGGTCGAGGAGTTCCGCAGCGAACGCCTCGATATCCACTTCCGCCTCGATATTCGAAAGCCGCCGGTAGAGGGCAAGGCGCAACTGCAGATCGGGAACATAATTCTCCGGTATCAGGACCGATGTTCCGATCGCGATCTGCGGCGACCATTGGTCTTCCCTCGGTGCGCCCTCGCCGCCCCTGAGCGCGGCGACGGCATCTTCGAGCATCGTCTGGTAGAGTTCGAATCCCACCTCCTTGATATGGCCCGATTGTTCATCGCCGAGAAGATTCCCGGCGCCGCGAATATCCATGTCATGGCTCGCCAAGGAAAATCCGGCGCCGAGAGTGTCCAGCGATTGCAGCACTTTGAGGCGCTTTTCCGCGGTCGGCGTCAGCCGGCTGTTTGGGGGGATGGTGAACAGCGCGTAGGCACGGGTTTTGGACCGGCCGACGCGGCCGCGCAGTTGATAAAGCTGCGCCAGACCAAACATATCCGCCCTGTAGACGATAAGCGTATTGGCGGTCGGAATATCAAGCCCCGACTCGACGATGGATGTCGATAGCAGAACGTCATAGTATCTGTCGTAAAAGCCGTGCATGACGGCTTCGAGCTCGCTGGAGGCCATCTGCCCGTGCGCGCGCGCCACTTTCAATTCCGGCACATATTCCCTTAACAATGCGCCTGCTTCCTCCAGATCCGTAATGCGCGGACAAACGAAGAAGCTCTGTCCGCCGCGATAGCGCTCCCGGAGCAGCGCTTCCCGCAGGACCACGGGATCAAAGGGGGTAACGAATGTGCGCACCGCCAGCCTGTCCACCGGCGGCGTCGTAATAAGCGAGAGTTCACGCAGTCCCGTCAGCGCCAATTGCAGGGTTCGCGGGATGGGTGTCGCCGTCAATGTCAGCACGTGAACATCGGCGCGCAACTGCTTCAGCCGCTCCTTATGCTGAACGCCGAAATGCTGCTCCTCATCAATGATGAGCAATCCAAGATCCGCAAATTCGATCGATTTTCCGAGCAGCGCATGCGTGCCGATGACGATATCTATCTCGCCCGTCTTGATTCCCTTCTTGACCTCCGCGAGTTGACGGGCCGGGATCAGACGCGAGGCTTGCGCGATACGCACGGGCAATCCTTGAAAGCGCTCCAGGAAGGTCTGCGTATGCTGGCGCGCCAGGAGGGTCGTCGGTACGACGACGGCAACCTGCTTGCCGCACATCACCGCGACCAGCGAGGATCTGAGCGCCACTTCCGTCTTGCCGAAGCCGACATCGCCGCATATCAGGCGGTCCATCGGCCGGCCGCTCGCCAAATCCTCGAGCACGGCTTCGATGCTGGCCTCCTGCTCCTCCGTCTCCTCATAGGGAAAGCGGGCGCAGAATTCCTGGTAGAACCCCTCGGGCGGCGGCATAACCGGCGCTTCCTTCAGTGCCCGCGCCGCGGCGACCTTGAGCAGCTCGGCGGCAATATCGCGAATGCGTTTCTTGAGCCGTGCCTTGCGACTCTGCCAGCCGCTGCCGCCGAGCCGGTCGAGGGCAACGCCGGCGTCTTCGCTGCCAAACCGGCTCAGAAGCTCGATATTCTCGACCGGCAGATAAAGCTTGTCGCCGCCATGATAATTGAGCTCCAGACAATCATGCGGCGCGCCGGCCGCCTCTATGGTCTTCAGGCCCGAGAAACGTCCGATGCCGTGATCGGCGTGGACCACCAGGTCTCCGACGGCGAGGCTTGCCGCCTCCGACAGTACGTCGCTGCCTTTCCTGGCGGCGCGGCGCGGCCGGATGAGCCGGTCGCCGAGAATATCCTGCTCGCCGATAACCGCGAATTCCGGCGTCTCGAAACCGGCTTCGATCCCGAGCACCGCAAATGCCGGACGGGCCACCGGCAAGTCGAGCACCTGCCGCCAGGTTTCAACGTCCTCGCCCTCGGGCGCGCCATGATCCGCCAGCAACGCCTTGAGCCGCGCCCTGGCGCCCTGAGACCAGCAGGCGATGACAACACGCTTTCCCGCTTCCTGCAAACTCCGG
>CAYWBS010000037.1:11281-12133 GCA_964456215.1 uncultured Hyphomicrobiaceae bacterium | reverse complement strand
TTCAGCCCGACGGCCATCTGCACGATTTTGACGATGCCGTAGCTGGCAAGCAATGACCAAGCAAACGTGACCACGACGCCGAGGAATTGAACTGCAAACTGTGCGACGATTGAAGTGCCTTCCGATAGGCCCGCACCGCCGAACGCCGTATGGGCCAGGATTGCGGCTAACAGGATGCCGGTCGCACCGCCAACGCCATGGACGGCGAAAACGTCGAGCGAGTCGTCGATCTTGAAGCGGTTCTTGACCAGGTTGACAGCGAAATAGCAGACGCCGCCGCCGACGATGCCAATGATCAATCCTCCAGCCGGACCGACAAATCCGGAGGCCGGTGTGATTGTCGCCAGTCCTGCAATGGTGCCGGTGACCATACCGACGAGGCTTGGCTTGCCGAATTTCTGCCATTCGATGACAAGCCAAACAAGGGAGGCCGTGGCGGCGGATATATGTGTCACCGCCATCGCCATTCCCGCGTCGCCGTTGGAGGCCAGCGCGCTGCCGGCGTTGAAGCCAAACCAGCCGACGCAGAGCATCGATGCTCCGGCCATGGTCATCCACGGAGCGTGTGGCGGGCGAACGTCATTTGGGAAGCCCCTTCGGCCTCCCAATATGACGGCCAGCAGCAGCGCCGATGTGCCGGCGCTCAGATGAACAACGAGACCACCGGCGAAGTCCATAATTCCCATGGATCCAAGAAAGCCGCCACCCCAAACCCAATGAGCGATCGGAGCGTAGACAACAATCAACCAGAGCCCGCAGAAAAGCAGAACCGCGGCGAATTTGATGCGTTCGACGAAAGCGCCGACAATCAGGGCGGGGGTGATGATCGCGAACATGCCCTGGAACATCACG
>CAYWBS010000037.1:0-11271 GCA_964456215.1 uncultured Hyphomicrobiaceae bacterium | reverse complement strand
AGAAAACCGTTTCAGGGATCTTTGTGTTCGGATAAGCGGCCCCTCGCTCGACACCGATCAGAAGGAATTTGCTGAAGTCCCCAATCGCCGCGTTGCCGACGCCAAATGACAGGCTATAGGCGCCGATCAGCCAGAGGACCGATACAAGGCATGCGATTGCGAAACAATGCATGAGAACAGATAAGACATTCTGCGCCCGGACCAGCCCGCCATAGAACAAAGCGAGACCAGGAAGCGTCATAAACAGGACGAGTGCGGTGGATGTGAGTATCCACGCGGTATCAGCGCCATCGATCATCGGTAGGTCCCTCCCATTTGCACGAATTTTGGGCATCTTATTATGAGTTATGGCAAAGCTCTAGGCATTCGGCACATTTTTGCGCCGGAATTGGAGACCGTCCGACAAGCGGCCGGGATGGCACGAGCCTCTCCCTCTCTTTGCAAAATTTGTTGCCTTTCCTTTCGTTTTTTCCTTTTCCTTTCCTATCTTCAATGAAAAACACCGGGCAGGAACCAGTCCTTGCCCGGTGTTGATGATTTAAAATGCGTCATGCACCAAAGGCGCGTGACCGAATATTGTGCAACAGGCGTCAGTTCACCTTAATGAACAACCTCGCCGTGAAGGTTGATGTCGAGACCTTCGACCTCTGCTTCATCTGTAACCCGCAATCCCATAAAGATCCGAATGATCAGCAGGATCACGAATGTCGCCACAGCCGACCAGACTACCGTTGCGAGAATGCCCTCGATCTGAATGAAGATCTGACCGAAATTGCCTTCCAAGAGACCTTTCGTGCCACCGATGGCTTCAACGGCGAAGACGCCGGTGAGGACAGCGCCGACAGCGCCGCCGACGCCGTGAATGCCAAACGCATCGAGGGAGTCGTCATAGCCCAGCGCTTTCTTTATGCCGACCGAGGCGATGAAACAGGCGACACCTCCGGCAATGCCGATCCATAGCGCGCCCATGGGGCCGACAAAACCGGAGGCGGGCGTAATTGCCACCAGGCCGGCGACGGCACCGGAAATAATGCCAAGCACGCTCGGTTTGCGAAGCACCATCCATTCAACGACCATCCAGGAGAGCGCCGCCGCCGCGGTGGCAACCTGCGTCACGAGCATGGCCATACCGGCGGCGCCATTGGATGCGACTGCGGAGCCGGCGTTGAAACCGAACCAGCCGACCCAGAGTAGGGAGGCGCCGATGACGCTCAGCGTCAAATTATGGGGCGCCATATTTTCCGTGCCATAGCCTTTGCGCCGCCCGAGCATCAGACAGGCGACCAAACCGGCAACGCCTGAATTGATGTGAACGACGGTGCCGCCGGCGAAATCCAAAACACCGGCGTTTCCGAGGAAACCGCCGCCCCATACCCAGTGGGTTATCGGCGCGTAGACAAAGATGGACCAGGCGACGATGAACACGAGCAGGGACGAGAATTTCATCCGGTCCGCGACGGCTCCCATAATCAGCGCCGGAGTGATAATCGCAAACGTCATTTGGAAGGTAATGAAAACTGACTCCGGAATGGTGCCGTTCAGCGTGTCTTTACCAACATGATTGAGAAACATTTTCCCTAGGCCGCCCACATAACTGTTCAGGGCGCCACCATCGCTAAAGGCGAGGGAATAGGAGATCACCATCCAGGTAACGGTGACGATGCAGGTTATGGCGAAACTCTGCATTACAGTCGCCAGAACGTTCTTCTTACGCACCATGCCACCATAGAACATGGCAAGACCGGGGACGGTCATCAATAGGACGAGCGCTGTGGATGTCAACATCCAGGCGGTATCGCCGGTATTGAGGGTAGGTTTATCCTGGGCCAACGCCGGGAGGCCCGTGGCCAAGAACACCGGCACCATGGCAAAAGCCGTTTTTAGATGTCTTAAGTGGTTCATGAGATTGCTCCCCGTACTCTTGGTCTAGATGGCATCCGCGTCTTTTTCGCCAGTGCGGATGCGAACGGCCTGGTTGATCGGGCTGACGAAGATTTTGCCATCACCGATTTCGCCCGTTTTGGCCGCGCCGGTAACCGCCTCGACCACTTTGTCAACTTGGTCCGACGGCACCACTACTTCGATCTTCAGTTTTGGAAGAAAGTTCACGGCGTATTCGGCGCCACGATAGATTTCCGTGTGGCCTTTCTGCCGTCCGTAGCCCTTGACTTCGGTAACAGTCAGCCCTTCTATGCCGTTCGCGGTCAGGCTTTCGCGTACCTCGTCGAGTTTGAATGGCTTGATAATCGCCACGATCAGCTTCATGTTTCGATCCCTTCTTCTCGAAAAGAAAGCTACTCCAGGTCCGCCGCGCGCATTTCCGAACAGTCTGCGGACCGATCCTCCCGACAGCAACAGCCGGTCTGAATGCTTTCCCAAATTCAAGACCCGTGCCAAAGCGGTAACCTTTTGTTAATCCTTGGCTATTCGAAACGTTTTGGCTGCAATCATCAGGGATCGATCAATTTGGCGAAGATATTGCGCCCAATTATTAGGCAAAAATAGCTGGTTGCCGCGATTTTCGGCAACGTGCGATAGCCGTTAAAAATGGAAAAAAGTCTGCAGAAGCGCCAGCCATATTGCGGGCCGCGCGAGCCTGACACGTTGCCGAAAATTGCGTCGCCAAACGCCTCGTCTAAGTTGCGGCCAGCTCCAGGAGGGGGCGCAAATTATCGACAGTCAGGTCCGGCGGCATATCGAGGAGTTCGTCAGGTTGACCAAAACGGTTGATCCAGACTGTGCGGTAGCCAAACACATGAGCGCCGGAGATGTCCCATCGGTTAGACGATTGGAACGACATTTGGGCTGCTGGGAAACCAAACTCATCGACGCCCAACTTGTACACTTTCCCGGAAGGTTTATAGATACCGGCTCTCTCGATAGAGATATTGGCGTCCAAAAGGTCGCCGATTTGGGAGGATTGAACAGCGGCTTCGAGCATCTTCGGCGTGCCGTTGGAGAGGATCGCGAGACGGGCGCCGGCATTCTTTAGTCCGGTCAGGACTTCCCGCACTTCCGGATAGGCGTCGAGGCTCATATAGGCATCGAGCAGTTTTTGGCGCACGCCGCCTGGGATGCCGCCGACCGCGGCGATTGCGAAATCGAGACCCGCAGCCGTAACGCTCTCAAAATCGCTGTGCCGGCCGGTCAGAGCTCTTATCCAGGTATATTGCAATTGTTTATCGCGCCAGATTTGAGAAAGCTTGTCGGCGTTTGGTCCGATCTCTCCCTTGAGCCGCCCTGCCGCCGAGTGAACGTCGAACAGAGTTCCATAAGCATCAAAGATGAAAGCTTTCGGCGCGGACATGGTAAGACCTCGATTGCAGGCAATTCATAACCAAGGCGGTTTTCTTTAATTATCGAATTCCAGTATCGCGTGCCCTCCGTAAAAGGCAAGCACGAGGTTGAGAACAGCTGCTTATTGGCAAATGCTAACAATGAAGCTGAATTGTGGTCCGTTCTATTCTCGCTGGGCCTCGCGGATAAAATTGATGATCCCCGAAAAATCCACATCCGCGTAGCCGCTTTCATTGAACGTCTGATAAAGATTTGTCGCATGTTTGCCGAGGGGAGTCGCAGCAGCGACGGACTCGGCAGCTTCCTGCGAAAGTTTAAGATCTTTCAGCATAAGCGCCGCTGAAAAGCCGGGTTTATAGTCGTTGTTGGCGGGGCTTGTCTTTACGAGGCCGGGAGCAGGACAATAGCTGGTGAGTGACCAGCACTGGCCGGAGGAAGTCGACGCGACATCGAATAGTGCCTGCTTCGAAAGGCCAAGTTTTTCGGCAAGCATAAAAGCCTCCGAGACGCCGATCATGGAAATGCCGAGCACCATATTGTTACAGATTTTCGCCGCCTGGCCGGAGCCGGCGTCGCCGCAATGCACCGCGCGGCCGCCCATGATGTCAAGATAGGGCCTGGCTCTTTCAAACGCTTCGTTGCTTCCGCCAGCCATAAATGTCAGCGTCCCCGCGATGGCGCCGGTCACACCACCGGACACAGGCGCGTCAAGGGACACCATACCGGCGTCCTCGGCAAGCTCATGGGCCCGGCGGGCTGACGCCACATCAACCGTCGAAGAGTCGACGAAGAGCGTGCCCGGGCGCGCGGACGAAAGGGCGGCGCTCTCCCCATAGACCGAAAGCGTGTCAGAACCGGAAGGAAGCATGGTGAAGACGGCGTCTGTGTCCACCGCGGCCTCCGCCGCCGACGCGGCCGCTTTCATGCCACGCGACGCGGCAGCCTGAACGTTCGCCTCAACGATATCATAGGCTTTGATCTGATGACCCGCCTCCTGCAAATTGGCTGCCATCGGAAGTCCCATTTTTCCGAGGCCAATGAAGCCAATCGTTGCCATGATGATCCTCCCTTAATGCGTCTCAATTAGTCGCCACCTTCTCCTACAAATTCGCCGCCATAGTTGGGGGCTCGAGGGACAAGGCCTCAGCTGTCGGCAGCGGCGCCAGAAAATGCGTGACCATCTCGTCGGTGACGTCTTCCAGGTTATTAGGATTCCAATTCGGCTGGCGGTCCTTGTGGACAATGAGCGCACGGACTCCCTCCAGGAATTCCCCATGGTCCAGGAGTCTGGACGTCAGGCGGTATTCAACATTCAGCGCCTCTTCGAGAGATTGCACTTTCCGGGCGTGGTGGATGGCTGCCATTGTGAGCTTGAGCGAAAGCGGAGATCGCGAACCCAGGTCCAAGAGGATCGACTGGCTCCATTCGCTGTCCATATCGTGGAGTACTTGCATTGATTGCTCGACCTGGTCGTGGCCGAAGGCTTTGGCAATTTCACTTTCATAGGTGCGAATGGGCGGCGCACCGGGATCTGAACTCCATCGCGAGATCGCTTCACCGATCTGACTTAGTGGGGCATGGCTGAGTTCGGCAATTAAAGGGCCGATGGACTCCGTTTTTACAAACTGATCGGCAAAGCCCATATAAATTGCGTCGCTCGCACCCATAGCGGTTCCAGTCAGTCCGAAATATACGCCGAGATCGTCCGGAGCGCGGGCAAGCAGATAGGTGCCGCCGACATCCGGGATGAGGCCGATGGCGGTTTCCGGCATGGCCAGGCGTGTGCGTTCGGTAACGATCCTATAGGAACCGTGGGCGGAAACGCCAACGCCGCCCCCCATCGTAATGCCATCCATGACAGCGACATAAGGCTTTGGGTAATGGGCGATCATGGCATTCAGGGCATATTCCTCCCGCCAGAACCGCTTTCCAAATGCCGTATCCTCCGGCCCGGCGTCATAAAAGGAGCGGATGTCGCCGCCGGCGCAAAAAGCCTTCTCCCCGGCGCCGTCGATAATAACCAGATGTATTGCCGGATCGTCGCGCCATGTCCGGAAGCAATCGACCATGGCGCGGACCATCGCCAGCGTCAGCGTGTTCAAAGCGGCCGGCCTGTTGAGCGTGATGCGCCCGGCGGTGCCTTGCCGGCGGATGATAATCTCCTCGCTCATGCCGCCCCATCCTTCAGGACGGCGCGGGCGATGATAACGCGCATGATCTCATTTGTTCCCTCGAGAATCTGATGCACGCGCAGATCGCGAACGATCTTTTCGATACCGAAATCCTGCAAATAGCCATATCCGCCGTGAATCTGGAGGGCGTCATTCGCCACTTTGAACCCGATGTCGGTCACGAAGCGCTTCGCCATTGCGCAGAATTTAATGGCGTCCGGCGCGCCCTGATCAAGCTTCCAAGCAGCATGACGTAGAAAAGTGCGCGCAGCCTGTAGTTCGGTTTCCATATCGGCGACCCGGAATTGCAGAGCCTGAAAGTCAGATAAGTTCTTTCCGAAAGCCTTCCTTTCGCCCATATAGGCAATCGTTTTGTCGAGCGCCGCCTGGGCTGCGCCGAGGGAACAGGCGGCGATATTCAGCCGGCCGCCATCAAGGCCTTGCATGGCAATCTTGAAGCCATCGCCTTCCTCTCCCAGACGGT
Organism: uncultured Hyphomicrobiaceae bacterium; assembly: GCA_964456215.1. Classification (GTDB taxonomy): domain Bacteria; phylum Pseudomonadota; class Alphaproteobacteria; order Rhizobiales; family BFAS01; genus MnTg02. Next base: position 5,319 of record CAYWBS010000037.1, on the reverse strand, counting down.
TCGCCCACGGAACGACGACGTCGTCGAACTGGATTGTGGCGGTGGGCTGGGCATTCCAACCCATTTTTTTCTCAAGGGCGCCAAATGACATCCCGCCGGCTCCTTTGGGCACCACGATCGAGGTGATGCCGGCGGCGCCGTCGGGGCCGGTACGAGCCATGACGATGTAGAGATCGGAAACCCCGGCCCCCGAAATGAATACTTTCGCGCCATTCAGCGTGTAGTTCTCATTATCGCCGGTGGCGCGTGTGGTCAATGCGGCGGCATCAGACCCGACTCCGGGTTCCGTAAGACAGTAGCTCGCCAGCGCCTCCATTGAGCAGAGCTTCGTGAGCCAGGCCGCGCGAACGCTTTCGGAGCCAAAGCGGTCCACCATCCACGCGCACATATTATGGATAGACATGTAAGCGGCGATGGTCGGACAGCCATGAGAAAGCGCCTCGAAGATCAGTGTGCCGTCAAGCCGTGAAAGATTTGTGCCGCCGGCCTCTTCACAGACATAGAGTCCTCCCATGCCCAGCGCCGCCGCATTGCGCATGACCTCGACAGGGAAGGTCGAGGTCTCATCCCAGTCTGTTGCATGCGGGGCAAGATCCGTCTTGGCGAAATCGAGGGCAATCTCAAAGATGGCGTTCTGCTCTTCGCTCAACCCGAAATCCATGCCCTTTGCGCCTTCAGCCCATGGTCGGGATAGTAAATTCCGCCCCTTCCTTGACGCCCGACGGCCAGCGGGAGGTTACCGTCTTTGTCTTGGTGTAGAAGCGGATTGAATCGGGACCATGCTGGTTCAGATCACCGAAACCGGACCGTTTCCAGCCACCAAATGTGTGGTAGGCGAGCGGCACCGGGATGGGCACATTAACTCCCACCATGCCGATTTGTACACGGGAGCAGAAATCTCGCGCCGTGTCGCCATCGCGGGTGAAAACGGCGACGCCGTTGCCATAGGGATGGGAAGAGGGAAGCTCAAGAGCTTCTTCGTAGCCGTCGGCACGGACGACGGATAGCACCGGGCCAAAAATCTCTTCCTGGTAGATGCGCATATCCGTCTTCACATTATCGAACAGACAGCCACCCATATAAAAGCCGTCCTCATAGCCCTGCATGACGAAGCCGCGACCGTCAACCCGGAGGTCAGCGCCTTCCTTTATTCCGACCTCGACATAATTCTTGACGCGTTCGACAGCTTCTTTCGTAACCAACGGTCCAAAGTCAGCATCCGGATCCGTGGAAGGACCGATTTTCAGGCTCTCGACGCGGGGAATGAGTTTTGCGAGCAGCGTATCGGCCGCGCTCTTACCGACGGGGACGGCGACGGAGATCGCCATGCAGCGCTCACCCGCAGACCCGTAGCCGGAGCCGATCAACGCATCGACCGCCTGATCCATGTCCGCGTCCGGCATGATGATCATATGGTTCTTGGCGCCGCCGAAACATTGCACGCGCTTACCCGAGGCGCATCCCTTGGTGTAGACGTATTCGGCGATCGCCGAGGAGCCGACAAATCCGATTGCTTGAATATCCGGATGTTCGAGAATGGCGTCGACCGCTTCCTTATCGCCGTTGACGACATTCAGGATTCCGGCCGGCAGACCGGCCTCGATAAAAAGTTCGGCGAGTCTCAGAGGTACGCTCGGGTCCCGCTCCGAGGGCTTCAGGATAAAGGCATTTCCGCAGGCTATTGCCGGCGCAAATTTCCACATCGGGATCATGGCGGGGAAATTGAAGGGCGTGATGCCGGCAACGACGCCAAGGGGCTGGCGCATCGAATACATATCGATTCCCGGTCCTGCCCCTTCCGTGAATTCCCCCTTCAGGAGATTGGGGATACCGGCGGCGAATTCGACTACTTCCACGCCTCTTTGAATATCGCCAAGCGCATCTGGAATTGTCTTGCCATGTTCACGCGCCAGCACATCGGCAAGGCTGTCCTTCTCCCTTTCGATAAGCTGCAGAAACTTGAGAAAGACGCGGGCGCGGACCTGAGGATTAAGCGCCGCCCAGGCCGGTTGCGCCGCCTTGGCGTTTTCAACTGTGTGGTTCACTTCATCGCGGGATGCAAGGGGCACTTCCGCGGCTATCTCACCGGTCATGGGCCAATAAACGGCGCTCAAACGTCCCGACTGTCCGGTGACACGTTCGCCGCCAATAAAGTGATAGAGGACTTCGGTCATTTCACCTCCCTCGACATCTGGTTAACATTTTCAACGCCTATCCTATGATTGTCGACATCACAAATCTAGGCAGCTTTTATCACGCTGGATTAAGGGAATTGCTCCTCAACCCAATGCATCGGACAGGAAGCGGCGCTTTAGTGTTGAAGGCGTTGTTCGATCAACGGGAAGTCTCGGGATCAGACGCAAGGGCTCGCGAGGATGATCACAAATTCGTCAGAAGGCGAATTACTGGACATATTAGAGGAAAGTCTGATGACCGCACGGCTTATGCGATGCTAGCATGGATTGAGATACTAAAAGCTGAAATTGGGAGTGAAACGCGCGGCTTAAAATGCCAACGTTTCATTTAGATCAGGATTATCGGGCCATTGATTTCGTGGCAGTCTGAACCGTCGCCGGCTGCGGTCACTGAACATGCAAACCACGATTAGTCGAACTTGATATTTCGGCCCGCCGACAAAGACGGTTTGCATTGCCAGGGAGTAGCTTTCATTGACCGCGACAAGCGCATCCGTTGACAAGAAACTCGATACTATACCGAAACTTCTTCTTCGCAATGCCAAAACGTTCACCCGGCGGCCTGCTTTCCGCGAGAAGAATCTAGGCATTTGGCAGACCTGGAGCTGGGAGAATGTGCTCGACGAAGTGCGGTCGTTCGCCATCGGTCTCGAGGAACTCGGTCTCGCTCGGGGCAACACGATTGCAATCATCGGTGACAATCGACCACGGCTTTATTGGACGTTCATCGCAGCACAGAGCGTGGGCGCCCTGCCGGTACCGGTTTATCAGGACTCGGTTGCCGACGAACTGGCATTCGTGCTGAAGCACGCCGCGATCAAGTTCGTGGTAGCCGAGAATCAAGAGCAGGTCGATAAGATACTTCAGATTGCCGATCGCGTACCGTCGATAGAGCAAATCATTTTTGACGATCCCAAAGGAATGCAGCACTATGGCCATCACGGCCATATCCGTAGTTTCGAAGCCATCCAGAGCAAAGGTCTGGATGCCCTGCACACGGACCCTCGCCGTGGCCAGGCTTGGCTGGATGAAATCGAAAATGGCTCCGGCCGCTCGCCCAGCGTTCTTCTCTACACATCCGGGACGACGGGGCAATCGAAAGGCGTGATGCTTTCTGGCGAGCGCTGCATCGCAGCAGCCCGGGATACCGTCGCCTTCGACAAATTAAACGAATATGACGAGGCCATCGCCTATCTGCCTCTCGCTTGGGTTGGAGATCACTATTTGAATTTCGCACAGGGAATGGTTGCCGGCTTTTGTCTCGCTTGTCCGGAAAGTCAGGAGACCGTGCAGGAAAATCTGCGCGAGATCGGGCCGACATTCTATTTCGCGCCGCCGCGCGTCTTTGAAGGCATGCTCACACAGGTGACGATCCGAATGGAGGATGCCGCCCGATTTAAGCGCTGGCTTTTCCGCTATTTCATGAACGTTGCCAAGCGTTACGGTGAGGCGATACTTGATCGCCGCAAGGCGCCACTTGCCGGCCGTTTGCTCTATGCGCTGGGTGAGCTTTTTCTTTACGGGCCTCTCAAGAACCGGTTGGGTTTTTCGCGGATACGCGTTGCCTACACGGCCGGCGAGGCCATCGGACCGGATCTGTTCTCCTTTTACCGGTCATTGGGTTTGAACCTGAAACAGCTGTATGGTCAGACCGAAGCGTTTCTTTACGTGACCTGTCAGCCGGATGGCGAGATCCGGCCCGATACAGTGGGACCGCCGGCACCGAATGTTCAAATCCGGTTGGCGGACAATGGTGAGGTCCAGTTCAAGTCGCCCGGAATGTTCATTGGCTATCTCCACGATAAAAAAAGAACCGCGGAAACGATGACTGCCGACGGTTTCGTTAAAACGGGAGACGCGGGATTGTTCGATCAATCCGGACATCTGAAAATTATCGATCGTGCCAAGGACGTCGGTCGGCTTAACAATGGCTCGCTGTTTCCACCGAAATATATTGAAAACAAGCTCAAATTCTTTCCCAATATCAGAGAGGCTGTCGCCTTCGGCAATGGCCGGGATTTCTGCTCGGCATTTATCAATATCGATATTTCCGCGGTCGGTAATTGGGCCGAGCGTAATAATGTTTCCTATGCAAGCTATCAGGAACTCGCGGCCCATCCAATGGTTTACGAGATGATCGAGAAGCACGTCGATGAGGTGAACCGCAAGCTTGCAAGCGAACCGGAGGTCGCCGGATCGCAAATCCGCCGTTTCTTGATCCTGCATAAGGAACTCGACGCCGACGATAACAAATTGACACGGACGCAGAAAGTCCGGCGGGGCTTTATTGCCGAGCGTTACGGACCGCTCATCATCGCTCTTTACGATGGTTCGCGAACATGTCACATCGCGACGGAAGTCACATTTGAAGATGGACGAAAAGGCACGATAGAAGGCGAGATAAGAATCGTGGATATGCCGGCTTATCCAGCGCAAGCCCGGAAGGAAGCTGCTGAATGAATGCATATGCCGAGGCAGATGTCGAAACTCCAGTCCGCCAGTCCGGCAAAAATGTAATTGGGGCGGCCGAGGATCGTGAACAGGAGACCCGCTCCGCTAAGGGCGCGCCGGGTGAAATTGTGCTTGGCGTAGCGAATGTCTCGCTTTCGTTTGGTGGCGTCCGCGCAATCCATGATGTGTGTTTTGACATTCGCCGGGGCGAAATCCGCGCCATAATCGGTCCGAATGGAGCCGGCAAGACGTCAATGCTCAATGTTATCAATGGTTTTTATTTTCCGCAGCATGGCACCATCACATACAAAGGCGTCGAACGGCCGCAAATGCGCCCCTATATCGCGGCCAGTCAGGGTATAGCGCGAACATTCCAGAACGTCGCGCTTTTCCGGGGAATGACGACGCTCGACAACATCATGACCGGCCGGACGCTGAAGATGAAGCGCGGGCTGATTTCTCAGATGGTCTATTTGGGGCCCGCGAAAAAGGAAGAGCTGCAGCATCGATTACGAGTAGAGGAAATAATAGATTTTCTCGAAATCGAGCACATACGGAAAACTCCGGTCGGCCGTTTGCCATACGGTTTGCAAAAACGCGTCGAGCTTGGCCGAGCGTTGGCAATGGAACCTGAACTCTTATTACTTGATGAACCGATGGCGGGAATGAATCT
>CAYWBS010000036.1:0-12341 GCA_964456215.1 uncultured Hyphomicrobiaceae bacterium | reverse complement strand
CTCAAGGTGTGTTCTTTAGACATCATATTAACGCAGGATCAATGTGACGTTTGTGCGGTCAGTTTGCGCGATGTCGAAGCGGCTGTCTGTGACTGGGTCGGACGCTCGGTGCAGATCGTATCGCTCAGACCGGAGGGACTTGCGGAGGTCTTCGGCGATATCATGAAGGTGGCCAAGGCACTCGGCGTCGAGTCCAGCGGAAGCACGCTCGTCGCCGAGATGAACTATCGCATCAGGCGCATCGAACAGCGCGCGAACGGCATCGCCGAGCGCCCGCGCATCGCCTGCATCGAGTGGATCGAGCCGCTTATGGCAGCCGGAAACTGGGTCCCCGAACTCGTCGAAAAGTCAGGCGGCACAAGGGTTTTCGGCGACAAAGGTAAACCATCGCATTGCATAAGCTGGGACGCGCTCAAAGACGCGGACCCGGATTTCATCATCGTCATGCCGTGCGGGTTCGACATTCCGAGAATCCGAAATGAAATGCCGTCGCTGACGACAAGGGCGGGCTGGAACGACTTGAAGGCGGTGCGCTCCGACCGCGTCTTTCTGACCGACGGCCATCACTATTTCAACCGCCCCGGACCGCGCCTCGTCGAGTCTCTGGAGATCCTTGCGGAGATCATTCAGCCGGACGTTTTTCGCTTCGGCCATCATGGAACGGGATGGGTACGAAATTTTTCGCCGTCATGAGATCGCGGACCGCGCTCAATCAAATTTTCGTCCCATTTTGCAAAAATCCGCAAAGTGATTCGTTTTTGGCGCCGCCGCCCTTGACACACCGGTGTTAATTATTCTCGCCAAAAAACCGAGCATGAAAGCTCCGTCCGTCCGCCTGTAGGAACCGAGGATGATTAATAATATATTGCCACCGGACACCGGAAATTCGGCGCCCAGCACTTTCACCGAGGTCTCATTCGATCCCGTCGGAAAAAATCGCATCAAGAAAGGCGCGGAGAGAAATGCCGTCTGAAGGAACGCCGTCCGCACGCCGGATGAATGACGGGCGCCTCGCCCGCGCCCTTATCAGCGAAGCCCTCGGCACCGCTTTTCTCGTGGCGGCCGTGATCGGCTCGGGCATCATGGCCGAATCGCTCGCCGCCGGGAACACCGCGCTGGCGCTGCTCGCAAACGCCATAGCCACTGGCGCGATCCTGGTCGTGCTGATTTTGTCATTCGGACCGGTTTCGGGCGCTCATTTCAATCCGGCCGTGACGCTCGCCTTCCTTGTCCGGCGCGATATTTCCGCCCGAACCGGCCTCGCCTATGCCGCGGTTCAGATCGCCGCCGGGATCGGCGGAACCGTTCTCGCCCATGCGATGTTCGATCAGGAGCTCTTCCAGTGGGGCAGCCATGCGCGCACCGGAATTGGCCAGTGGATCGGGGAGATCACTGCGACATTCGCGCTCGTCTTTACGATTATCGCCTGCGTCCGTCACCGGCCCGAGGCCGTTCCCTATGCCGTCGGGCTGGTGATCACGGCCGGCTATTGGTACACGTCGTCAACGTCTTTCGCCAATCCCGCGGTGACGATCGCGCGGGCCTTCACCGATAGCTTCGCCTCGATCGCCGTCGCCGACATGCCCGCCTTCGTCGGTCTGCAATTGGTGACGGCACTGGCGACAGCGTATTTCGCGAACTGGCTATTCGCCCGTTAGAGCATACCGCGAAATCCCTATCCGGTCTCCAAAATGGCCATGACATATCCGGTTCCGTCGTCCACGGCCTCTCCGTAAAGGGACGCGTATGATGGTGATTCCGGCACCAGTTCTCCGACGACCTGGCCATAATCGAACTGCAGAATGGCGTCATATTTCCTGGCGATGCGCCGCATTCTCGCATTCTCCGCGAGGCAGCTCATATACAGCCTCGTGACGCCGCGATTGCGCGCGGAGCGGAGAATGCGCCCGAGAAGCTCGGAACCGATACCGGTATTCTGAAACGGTTTTTCAACGGAAAATGCCGCCTCCGCCTCCGGGTACCATTTATCGCCGAGCTTGCGGAGTTCGGCCGCCGCACGCATCTCGCCTTTTATGAAATAGCCGTAAACGATGCAGTCGCCGTCATCGATGCGGGCGGCGTAGGCCTTTATGAACGAATCCTTAACGCCCATGCCGAAGCGCATCCTCCAGCTCTCGTCATCGAGCCGGAGCAAATGGTCGCGGAATTTGTCCTCTTCGACACTCAGTAGTTTTCGAAGTCCCATTGTCCTTGTCCATTTGGCGGGTTCGCGGTACCGGCGCGCGGTCCGGCCTTCATCCATGGGCCGGGAGTCTAATCCGAATACAATGAAGTGTCGGGACCATGAAGGCGCATGACAGGGTTGACGCATTTGCATGGCTTGACCACTTGAAACCCTTGATCCGCGCCGGGTTCGGGCCGCGCGCCCCTGTGCCGCGAACCGCGGGATGTGACGGCAATGTGACGCAGGCAGACTCAACCGCCGGCGAATCGGCCATTGCCGCCTCCGCGCCCGCGGCAGGCATCGCACGACCTGCAAAGGTTGAGAGCTTCTTAATTCCTCCCGGTTAGACTGCCCCCATCGGATGAGCTTGCGATCCGGCTCTTGCTCACGCGAATGATGCGAGGTGTCGTGCACAACGAGGTTTTGGAGACCTTGCGGGACATTGGACGCGCCGTCGGCGATCACCGCCGGGGGCGGACGCGCTGCCGCATCGAAAGCCATGTCAGAATCGAAGCGGCCCGCGAGGTCGTCTGGCAGACGATCTGGTCTTCCAGGCGCGCCGGCAGGCTCATGCCGGTCGATTACCGGATCACACCGCTGAACGACGCGCCCGGCCAATACCAGGCGAGCCTGACGGTCAACGGCCGCCGCCGGCAGCGAACGTTCCGCGTGAACGAGGTCCGCGAGAACAGGGCCGTCTCGGCAAGCTATGTTTCACAGGAAACGGAACCGGGGACGGCTGTTTGCCCGCACGGTTTTGCGCTTGTCCTTGAAGAGTCCGGTGCTTCGACAGTGTTGACGCATGTCGAGGACGTGTCGCTTCGCCGCTTCAGGGACCGCATCCTCTACCCGCTGAAGACCCGGGCGCTCCTCCTTCTTTGCAAAGCCCGCTCGGAGGCCCGGCCTCACAACGTCGCGCAGCCGGACGCCGGCGCCGCTTTGTTGGGGATCGCATCGACCGCCGTGGCATTTTTCGCCTTTTGGTACGTCACCGGTTTTGCCATCGCCTTGCTTCTGATCGCCGCCCTGGCGACGCACGAATTCGGGCACGTGCTGGCCATGCGGATCATGGGAATGCCGACGTCGGGGCTCTACGTCGTGCCGTTTATGGGCGGGGCGGTCTTGTCGCGGTCGAAATTCCGAAATCAGCTCGATAACGCCTTTTGCGCCCTCATGGGGCCGGGATTCGGCCTGTTGCCGAGCGTTCTGTTCTTCGCCGCCTATTGCCTGACGGGCCATGCGGTCCTCGGCGCCGCGGCGGCTTTGTTCGCCTTGGTCAATCTGCTAATCCTGTTGCCGGTCCCGCATTTCGATGGCGGCACACTCGTCAAGGCGATTTTCCATTCCTTGTCCGGCGAGGATCTTCGCCGCGGCGGCTGGGCGCTGTTTGCCGCCGGGTTCGCCATATCCATTTATCAGGGCATGCCGCTGTTCGGCATCGCCATCGCGCTCATTGCCTTTGTCCTGTCCGATCTCGGCATCGCGTTTCCGGAACACGCGCCGATGTCGAAATCGGCAACGGTTTTGATTTTGAGCGCCATGATTATTACCGTTACGGTCTATTGCGCGATCCTCTATTGCACTTTAAAGGACTCGGGCGTCGCCGAACTCATAGCCGTTCGATGAGGCGTTGTTCTGAAGGTTGTGAGGCATTAACACTTTGGCGTGCCGGAGCGCCTGTCGCCGCGCCGGGCTTGTCCTAGCTATTTTTCCTGTTGAAGACCTTCCGGGATAGCGCATCTGGACCAATGCAAATCGTCACCGAAAAAAGGACGTGGAAATGACCGCGGGTCCGCTTCCCGCCTATCGCGCCCTGGCCGACGCCGGCGCGATTGAAGCGGACCGGGAGCAATTGCTGGCGGCCGAAAAGCTGCAAGTGCTGGCCAACCGCCTCGCCATTCACAGGAAACCGCGCGCGTCGGAGCTTTATTCTTTTTTCACGCGCCGGAAGGGGAGCGCGCCGGAAGGGCTCTACATGTTCGGCGGTGTCGGGCGCGGAAAAACCATGCTGATGGACCTTTTCTTTGACACGGTGGCCTTCGCGCCGAAACGGCGCATTCATTTCCACGAATTCATGACCGAGTTCCACGACACCATCGCCGACTATCGCAAGTCCCTCGACGGCGATCCGATACCCGCCGTCGCCAAGCACATACTTTCCGAGGCCGGCCTGCTGTGTTTTGACGAGCTTCACGTGACCGATATCGCCGACGCCATGATCCTCGGCCGGCTCTTTTCCAGACTGTTTGAGGCGCAACTGGTCATCGTCGCCACCTCCAATGTGCCGCCGCGCGAACTTTACAAGAATGGCCTCAACCGCCAGCTCTTCGCCCCCTTTATCGAACTCATCGAGGACCACATGGAGCTTTTCGCCCTCGACGCCGGAACGGATTACCGGCTGGAGAAATTTGACGGGCACGACGTCTATTTTACCCCCGCCGGCGAAAAGGCGCGGCGGGAACTCGATGCCGTGTGGCAAAGGCTGATCGGGCGGCGCAAGGGAGCGCCGTGCACCCTGAAAGTCCGGGGTCGGGCGTTGAACGTCCCGGAAGCGGCCATGGGCGCGGCGCGCTTTCCATTTTCCGGGCTTTGCGAGCAACCGCTCGGCGCCGCCGACTATCTCGCCCTCGCCCATGCCTTTCATACCGTCCTTATCGATGACATTCCCGTCATGGGGCGCGACCGGCGCGACGCGGCGCGCCGTTTCAACACGCTGATCGATACGCTTTATGACAATGGCATCCGCCTGGTCGCCAGCGCCGCGGCGGAACCGGATCGGCTTTATCCGGAAGGCGACGGAGCCTTTCTCTTCGAGCGTACCGCATCGCGGTTGATCGAGATGCGCTCACGAGACTACCTGGCGGGACGCAAGACAAGGTCTCCAAGCGCCGCTGGCTAGAAAGATCGGCTTGGACCTTTATCGGCCTTGAACCGTTTGAAGTTTCGGGCTAACCAACCTCGGAGCCCCTTCTATGAATTCGGCGGATACCGCAAAACTTCCAGGGAGTATCATCTATGGCGCGCAACAAAATCGCGCTGATCGGCGCTGGCATGATCGGCGGCACGCTGGCGCATCTCATCGGCCTGAAGGAACTCGGCGACGTGATCGTGTTCGACATCGTCGAGGGCCTCGCGGATGGCAAGTCGCTCGATATCGCGCAAAGCTCGACGATCGAGGGTTTCGATGCCGCCCTTCAGGGCACCAACGAATATAGCGCCATCAAGGACGCCGACGTGGCGATCGTCACCGCCGGCGTGGCGAGAAAACCGGGCATGAGCCGCGACGATCTCTTGGAAATCAATTTGAAAGTGATGTCCCAGGTCGGCGCCGGCCTCGCCAAATATGCGCCGGAGGCCTTTGTCATCTGCATTACCAATCCCCTCGATGCCATGGTCTGGGCCCTGCAGAAGGCGAGCGGACTGCCGCGCAATAAGGTGGTCGGGATGGCGGGAGTTTTGGATTCCGCCCGTTTCCGCTATTTCCTCGCCCACGAGTTCGACGTTTCCGTCGAGGACGTGACGGCGTTCGTGCTCGGCGGTCACGGCGACACCATGGTGCCCCTGATCCGCTATTCCGCGGTTGCCGGCATTCCCCTGCCGGACCTCGTAAAGTTGAACTGGATCACTCAGCAGCGGCTTGACGAGATTGTTCAGCGCACCCGTGATGGCGGCGCCGAGATCGTCGCGTTGTTGAAGACCGGCTCGGCCTATTACGCCCCGGCCTCGTCGGCGATCGCCATGGTGGATTCCTATCTCAAGGACAAGAAGCGCGTACTGCCCTGCGCCGCCTATCTGAACGGCGAATTCGGCGTCAAGGGTCTTTATGTCGGCGTCCCCGTGGTCATCGGCGCAAAGGGCGTCGAGCGGGTGATCGAAATCGACCTGAATCGCAACGAGCGCGCCGCTTTCATCGACTCGGTGGAAGCCGTGAAATCGCTGGTCGAAGCCTGTCAGAAGATCTCCCCGGAACTGGCCAGCGGTTGAAATCGATCCTGGCCGGCGCCAAGAGGAGACATTCGCCAATAATGAGAGCTTTATGAATATTCACGAATATCAGGCGAAAGCCGTCCTGAAATCATTCGCCGTGCCGGTCGCCCATGGACTTCCCGCATTCTCGGCCGATGAAGCCGTCAAGGCGGCGGAAGAGCTCGGCGGGCCGGTGTGGGTGGTCAAGGCCCAGATCCATGCCGGCGGCCGCGGCAAGGCGGGCGGCGTCAAGGTTGTCAAATCCGTCGAAGAGGTCAAAAAGGAGGCCGAACGTCTGCTCGGCTCGACCCTTGTCACCCATCAGACCGGCCCGCAGGGAAAAGTGGTCAACCGCATTTATGTCGAGGAAGGCTCGGCGATCGCGGACGAATTCTACCTCTCCATGCTGGTCGACCGGGCGACCTCCCGCATCGCCTTCGTCGCCTCGACGGAGGGCGGCATGGACATCGAGGAGGTGGCCGCCAAGACCCCTGAAAAAATCATCACCTTCGATGTCGATCCGGCGACCGGGTTCATGCCGTACCATGGCCGGATGCTTGCGAAATCGCTGGCGCTTTCCGGCGATCTCGCCAAGCAGGCCCAAAATCTCGGCGCCCGTCTCTATGAGGCCTTTAACGGCAAGGATATGAGCCTTTTGGAGATCAATCCGCTGGTGGTCACCAAAGAAGGCCGGCTCCTCTGCCTTGACGCCAAGGTCGGGTTCGATGCCAACGCCCTCGCCCGCCACGCGGACATTCTGGAACTCCGCGACGAGACGGAAGAGGACGAAAGGGAAATCGAAGCCTCGAAATTCGACCTGAACTACATTTCGCTCGACGGCACGATCGGCTGCATGGTGAACGGCGCCGGCCTGGCCATGGCCACCATGGATATCATCAAGCTTTATGGCGGCGAGCCCGCAAATTTCCTTGACGTCGGCGGCGGCGCCACCGCCGACCGGGTGACGGCGGCCTTCAAGATCATCACCTCCGATCCCAAGGTCGAGGGCATATTGGTGAATATTTTCGGCGGCATCATGCGCTGCGACATCATCGCCGAAGGAGTGATCGAGGCGGTCAAGGAAGTCGGTCTCAAGGTTCCGCTCGTCGTCCGCCTTGAAGGGACCAATGTCGAGCTCGGCAAGAAGATCATCGCCGAGTCCGGTTTCAACGTCATCGCCGCCGATGATCTGGACGACGCCGCGCAAAAAATAGTTGCCGCTGTGAAGGGAGGGCGGTGATGTCGGTCCTTGTCGACAAGAACACCAAGGTCATCTGCCAGGGGATCACCGGCGCCCATGGCACCTTTCATACCGAGCAGGCCATCGCCTATGGCACGCAGATGGTCGGCGGCGTGACTCCCGGCAAGGGCGGCAGCGAGCATCTGGGCCTGCCCGTCTTCGACACGGTAGCCGAAGCCAGGGCCGCGACGAGCGCCGATGCCACGGCGATCTATGTGCCGCCGCCCTTTGCCGCCGATGCCATCGCCGAAGCCATCGACGCCGAAATCGCGCTGATCGTGTGCATCACCGAGGGCATTCCCGTGCTCGACATGGTGAAGGTCAAACGCGCCCTCTGCGGCACGAAAGCCCGGCTGATCGGACCCAATTGTCCGGGCATCATCACGCCGGATGAATGCAAGATCGGCATCATGCCCGGTCATATTCATCGGGCCGGCTCGGTCGGCATCGTCTCGCGGTCCGGCACATTGACATATGAAGCGGTGGCGCAGACGACGGCGGCGGGGCTTGGCCAGTCCACCTGTATCGGCATCGGCGGCGACCCCGTCAACGGCACCAATTTCATCGATTGCCTGGAATTGTTCCTCGCCGACCCGGCAACGAAATCGATCATCATGATCGGCGAGATCGGCGGCACGGCGGAAGAAGACGCCGCCGACTTCATCAAATCGTCGAAAGTGAAAAAGCCGGTTGTCGGTTTCATCGCCGGCGTCACTGCGCCGCCCGGACGGCGCATGGGCCATGCCGGCGCCATCATTTCCGGCGGTAAAGGCGGGGCCGGCGATAAGATCGAGGCCCTGAAATCAGCAGGAATTGAAGTGTCGAATTCACCCGCCGCCCTTGGAACTACCCTCCTTGAAGTATTAAATGGTTAACAAAAGGCCGTTAGTTTCGATTTTTCGGATGCGGCAGCCATTTATGTACGGCGGCTGGGGCAGGCGATGTCGCCCGCGCCTGCGGCTCTCAGAGAGGTTTGGTCGATGGGACAAAAATCCCTAAACGACATTTTCGCACGGACGTCTTTCCTTCACGGCACGAATGCCGGCTATATCGAGGATCTCTACGGCCGGTATCAGGAAGATCCCAAGTCCATCGACGCCGACTGGAGAGAGTTCTTCGCCGCTCTGAAGGAGACGGGGGAAGACGTCCGAAAAGAGGTTGATGGCCCCTCATGGGCGCGCCGTGACTGGCCGATCCCGGCAAATGGCGAGCTGGTCAGCGCGCTCAGCGGAGATTGGAGCCCCGTCGAGAAGGATCTGCGAACAAAGCTCCAGGCGACGGCCCATCTCAAGGGCGTCGAGATTTCACCGGCTGAGACGCTGAAGGCAACGCAGGATTCGATCCGGGCGCTGATGATGATCCGCGCCTATCGCGTGCGCGGTCATTTGGCGGCCGATCTGGACCCGCTCGGCCTGGTGAAGCCCGAGCCCCACCCGGAATTGCAGGCCGAAAGCTACGGCTTCGGCGAAGCCGATCTCGACCGTCCGATCTTTATCGATCACGTGCTCGGGCTGGAGACGGCGACGGTGCGCCAAATTCTCGACGTTCTCAAACGCACCTACTGCGCAAATATCGGCGTTGAATTCATGCATATCTCGGACGGCGATCAGAAAAGCTGGATCCAGGAGCGCATCGAAGGCGTCGACAAGGAGATTGCGTTTACGCCCGAGGGCAAGAAGGCGATCCTCAACAAGCTTATCGAAACCGAAACCTTCGAAAAGTTTCTCGACGTCAAATATACCGGCACCAAACGCTTCGGCCTGGAAGGCGCCGAGGCGATGGTTCCGGCGCTCGAGCAGATCATCAAGCGCGGCGGACATCTGGGCGTGAAGGAAATCATTTTCGGCATGCCCCATCGCGGCAGGCTGAACGTGCTGGCCAGCGTCATGGGCAAGCCACACCGGGCGATCTTTCACGAATTCATGGGTGGTTCGGCAAATCCAAGCGATGTCGAAGGCTCCGGCGACGTCAAATATCATTTGGGCGCCTCCTCGGACCGGGAGTTCGACGGCAACAAGGTGCACCTTTCACTGACCGCCAATCCATCGCATCTGGAAATTGTCGATCCCGTCGTTCTCGGCAAGGTGCGCGCCAAGCAGGATCAGCTCGGCGACAAGGATCGCACGGCGGTGCTGCCGCTTCTGCTCCATGGCGATGCCTCTTTCGCCGGGCAGGGCGTCGTCGCGGAATGCTTCGGACTATCGGGCCTCAAGGGCCACCGCACCGGCGGATCGCTGCACTTCATCGTCAACAATCAGATCGGCTTCACCACAAGCCCCCATCATTCGCGGTCGTCGCCCTACCCCTCTGATGTCGCGCGCATGATCGCGGCGCCGATTCTCCACGTCAACGGCGATAACCCGGAAGCCGTCGTGCACGTCGCCAAGATCGCCACCGAGTTCCGCCAGGAATTCCGCAAGCCCGTGGTCATCGACATGTTCTGCTATCGCCGTCACGGCCACAATGAAGGCGACGAGCCGGCCTTTACCCAGCCGCTGATGTACAAGGAAATCCGCAACCATCCGACGGTTACGGAAATTTATACCAAGCAACTCACAAGTGAGGGCGTCGTCAGCGATGACGAGGTCGAGGAGCTGCGCTCAAGCATCCGCGCCCACCTCGAAGAGGAATTCGAACTGGGCGACAACTACCGTCCGAACAAAGCAGACTGGATGGACGGCAAATGGTCCGGCATCGGATTTGCCGAAGACGGGGCGCGCCGCGGCAAGACCGGCGTCGATCTGCAGGTGATCCGCGAAACCGGCGAGCGCCTTTGCGAGATACCCGAGGGCTTCAACGCCCACCGGACGATCCGGCGCATCATCGGCGGCCGCCGCAAGATGATAGAGACCGGACAAGGGATCGACTGGTCGATGGCCGAGGCGCTCGCCTTCGGAACTTTGATGCGCGATGGCTATCCGGTGCGGCTTTCGGGTCAGGATTGCGAGCGCGGCACGTTTTCGCAGCGTCACGCCGTTCTCATCGACCAGGACACGGAAGAGAACTATACGCCCCTCAATCATATAGTCGAAAACCAGGCGCGGTTCGAGGTCATCAACTCGATGCTTTCCGAGGAGGCCGTCCTCGGATTCGAATATGGATTCAGCCTTGCCGAACCGAACGCCCTGGTGTTATGGGAGGCGCAATTCGGCGACTTCGCCAACGGCGCGCAAGTGGTGATCGACCAGTTCATCTGCTCGGGCGAGCGAAAATGGCTCAGGATGTCCGGCCTTGTGCTGCTGCAGCCCCATGGCTATGAGGGCCAGGGACCGGAACATTCCTCTGCCCGCCTGGAACGTTATCTTCAGCTTTGCGCGGAGGACAACTGGCAGGTCGCGAACTGCACGACGGCGGCCAACTATTTCCACATTCTGCGCCGGCAAATGCACCGCAATTTCCGCAAACCGCTGGTATTGATGACGCCGAAATCGCTGCTCCGCCACAAGGGCGTTCCATCGAATATCGAGGATTTCGGGCCGGACTCGACCTTCCATCGTGTGCTCTGGGACGACGCCCAGTCGAAGCCGGATCAGAAAATCGAACTCGTTGACGAGGACGACATCAGGCGGGTCGTGCTCTGCTCGGGCAAGGTCTATTACGACCTTTATGCCGCCAGGGAAAGGCTGGGCGTCGACGACGTCTATCTGATGCGCCTGGAGCAGCTTTACCCTTTCCCGGAACGGGCCTTGCTGGATGAGCTCGGCAGGTTCCGCGATGCGGAAATGATCTGGTGTCAGGAAGAGCCTCAGAATATGGGCGCCTGGAGTTTCGTCGCGCCTAGAATTGAAAATGTCCTCGAAAAGCTGGACGCCAGGCATCGGCGGCCGCGCTATGTGGGCCGCGCCGAGTCCGCGGCCACGGCCACGGGCATGATGAGCAAGCATATGGCGCAGCAGCAGGCTCTGACGGACAAGGCCTTGACGGTTTAATCTGAATCCGCCGGACCGCCATGGCGAAGTTACAGGCGGCCGGCACAACATGAGGGCGGCTCTTATGTCCACGGAAATTCGTGTTCCTACGCTCGGTGAATCGGTCACGGAAGCAACGGTCGGGCAGTGGTACAAAAAAACCGGCGAAGCCGTTTCGGCGGATGAGCCGCTTGTCGAGCTCGAGACGGACAAGGTGACGATCGAGGTTCCGGCTCCGGCGGACGGCATTCTCGGCGACGTCGCCGCAAAGGAAGGCGATACGGTCGAAGTCGGCGGCCTGCTGGCGTCGATCCGGGAAGGCGGCGGCAAGGCGGCGGGCGCCCCGGCCCCGGAAACCGCCAAAGCGCCAAAAGCTGAACCGGCAGCCCCGCCGGCGGCGGCAGCGCCAGCGACCAGCGCAAACGGCGGCAACATGCCGCCGGCCCCCTCGGCGCGCAAACTGATGGCCGAGAACAATCTCGACGCCGCCGCGGTGTCGGGATCGGGCAAGCGCGGCCAGATCCTGAAAGGCGATGTCCTGGAAGCCCTGGAGACGAAGATCACGGCGTCCCCGCCGGCCGTGCAACTCAGAACGCCGCCGCTTGCCGGAGATGAGGCGCGCGAAGAGCGGGTGCGCATGACCAAGCTGCGCCAGACCATCGCCCGGCGGCTGAAAGACGCACAGAACACCGCGGCCATGCTCACCACTTTCAACGAGGTGGATATGAGCACGGTCATGGCCGTGCGCAGCGAATATAAGGAACTCTTCGAAAGGAAGCACGGCATCAAACTCGGCTTCATGGGTTTCTTCGTCAAGGCCTGCATCCAGGCCTTGAAGGAAATTCCCAACGTCAACGCGGAAATAGACGGAACGGATCTCGTTTATAAGAATTACTATCATATCGGCATCGCCGTCGGCACCGATCGCGGATTGGTGGTTCCGGTAATCCGCAACGCCGATCTCCTGAGCATTGCCGGTATCGAGCAGGCGATAAACGATTTTGCGGCGCGCGCCAGAAGCGGCAAGCTCGGTATCGAGGAC
>CAYWBS010000035.1:0-12453 GCA_964456215.1 uncultured Hyphomicrobiaceae bacterium | reverse complement strand
TAGGGAGGGAGCGAGTCCTGGTCCGTCTGGTTTTCTCGAAGCTCTGCGGACGGTGCCTTCGTCAGGATATTTTCCGGAATGACGATGCCTTCAGGCCCAAGCGCGCCCGCCGGCTTTGCGCCGTTGCGGTAGCGGGCCAACGCAAAGACCTGCGTCTTGTAGAGATCCTTGATCGGATTGAATCCGCCGTTCATGTCGCCGTAAAGAGTGGCATAGCCAACGGAAACTTCCGACTTGTTTCCCGTCGTTACCAGCATCGGACCAAATTTATTCGAAATGCCCATAAGGATCGTGCCACGCGCGCGCGATTGAATGTTCTCTTCGGCAACACCGATATCGACTCCGTCAAATATCTTTTCGAGTGTTTGGTTCAGGCCTTCCACGGCCTGATGAATGGGCACAATGTCATAGCGCACGCCCAATACGCTGGCGCATTCCGCTGCATCGCTCAGACTCTCGTTGCTTGTATAGCGATAGGGCAGCATGATGCAATGGACCCTCTCGGCGCCCAAGGCGTCGACGCTCAGCGCCGCGCACAAAGCTGAATCAATCCCTCCGGACAAGCCGAGCAGCACACCGGAAAACCCATTCTTGCCGACGTAGTCTCGAAGGCCGACCATACATGCGGCATATTTCTCGTGCTCGCCTTCCGTGAGCAAAGCCCGCTCGCCGGGTGAACAGACCCAGCCGTCCTCACCGAGCCGCCATTCCGACAAAGTAATAATTTCACGCCAATCCGGTAACTGGATCACCAGCGAGCTGTCGCTATTCAAGACAAAAGACGCGCCATCGAAAACAAGTTCATCCTGTCCGCCTACCTGGTTGATATAGACCATCGGCAGGCCTGTCTCGGTCACGCGCGATACGGCGATATTCATGCGCTGATCGCGTTTGCCGACCGAAAAGGGTGACCCGTTGAGGACGATCAGTAGCTCGCTGCCGGTCTCCTGCAAGCATTCGCAAACCTCCTCCTCCCAAATGTCCTCGCAAATCGGAACGCCGATGCGCACGCCGCGAAAATTGATCGGGCCTGGCAAGGGGCCCACCTTGAAGACTCGTTTCTCGTCGAAGACGCCATAATTGGGGAGTTCGTATTTCAGTCTGACGGCCTTGATCTCACCTTCATCCAACAACGCCGCCGCGTTGTAGACTTCGCCGTCCTGGGCCCAGGGAAGGCCGATCAGCATGGCCGGTCCGCCGTCAGCCGTTTCCGTCGCCAGTTCGACCGCCGCTTCGCGAACAGCCGCGAGGAAAGCCGGTTTCAGCACTAAGTCCTCCGGTGGATAACCGGAGAGGAGGAGCTCTGTATAAGCGACCAAATCGGCCCCGAGCCCGGCTGCCTCCCGCCGCGCCCTTAAAACCCTATCCACGTTTCCAGCAATATCGCCGACCACGGGATTAAGCTGGGCAAGCGCGATCTTCAGATCTTTGCCTATAGTATTTGTCATTTGAGACCAGCAGCCAGTTCACGCGGCACTCGCTTTCCGGATTGTTCCGATAGCGTGCCTTGAGCAAAAGAGCAAGCTGGCGAGAGGGCGCCCGCTTAACGGCTTATGAGCGAAGACGAATCCGCGGCGCGATCACTGCGGCCTGTATTTAGGAGTCCGCGGAAAGGACGTCTCAATCTCCGGGCCTTCGGTACCCACATCGGCCGGAAAATTCGAAACAACTATTTCCGCGCAGCCAGAGTCTATGGGATAACTGTTTGGGATTGATGGGAGGATGCGAGCCATGGGATTGCGACTTCGGTTTAATCTAATTCTGACGACCGTGTTCGCGGCAGGTTTGATCATGTCCGCATTTTTTGCTTACAACATGCTGCACCGCCAGGCGCGAGAAGAAGTGATCGCCAAAGTCGATCTCATGATCAATGCGGCACGCGCCATCCGCTCCTACACCGTTAAGGAAGTAAGGCCCGAACTCGCTGAAAAGCTCAACCAATCCTTCTTACCGCAGACCGTGCCGGCTTATGCGGCAACAACGACGCTTAACGGCCTGCCGTCAGAGTATAAGGATTACACTTATAGGGAAGCGGCGCTTAATCCGACCAATCCGGCAAACCGCGCGGTCGCCTGGGAGGCCGATATTGTCCGGCGTTTCAGGCACGACGACCAATTAAAGCAAATCGTCGGCGTCCGCGAGGCCGGTGACGGCCGTATGCTCTATATCGCAACGCCGATTAAGATCTCGGACGACGCCTGCCTGACATGCCACAGCACGCCTGATGCAGCGCCGAAAACGTTGGTTGCGCGCTATGGCAACGACAACGGCTTCGGCTGGCAGTTGGGCGAAGTCGTTGCCGCGCAAATTGGCTCCGTACCGATGACGGTTCCAACCGCGCGCGCAAATCGTACATTTACAATTTTCATGCTGTCCCTGGCGCTGGTATTTGCCGTGTATTACATTTTGCTAAACGTCACGTTGTCAGGCATGATTATCAAGCCAATTACGCAGATGGCCAAAGCGGCCGACGAATTGAGCGTTGGTAATTTCGAAGTCCCGGAATTCGATGAGAAGCGCTCCGACGAAATCGGTCAACTTGGGGTATCGTTCAACCGCTTGCGGCGAAGTCTCGATCAAGCCATGAAGATGATTAAATAATCGAACAGGGAAACCATGACCGCGTTAACCGGGCGGACGATCATTGGCTGTGTCGTATTTGTCGATATCGTCGCTTACTCAAAAGCCCCTGTTGATTCGCAAATAGTGATGAAAAATCATCTGACCAACGCAATTGCGGACTCCGTCAGGAACATTGCTGAATCCGAACGCATGATCCTCGATACGGGCGACGGCGCGGCGATTTGCTTTCTTGGTGACCCGGAAGATGCGATGTTCGTTGCCAGCGCGATAATCGATTCCTTTTCGAGCGCCGAAGCCAACGCCAACCGGCTTCTCCGAGTCGGCATCAATCTCGGCCCTATCAAAATGATCACCGATTCCGCCGGACGGCCTAATGTCGTCGGCGACGGAATTAATGTCGCGCAAAGGATTATGAGCTTCGCCAGTGAGAACGAAATTCTGGTATCGCGCTCATATTATGAAGTCGTGGCGCGTCTTCATCAGGGCAATGAGCAATTGTTCCGCTCATTGGGCGTGAAAACCGATAAGCATATCCGCGAACACCAAATTTATTCTCTTGTCCTGCAAGGCGCCGGCAATGCCGACGGATCCGTCATTTCGGCGGAAAGTGAAACCTTGGACTACGCCCCCGCTCGGATCAATGACACAACGCAGCGATTGGCTAAACTCATCGGTCCCATCGCCCGGGTCCTTGTCGAACGGGCCGCCAAATCATCAAAGTCCGTTGAAGACTTTTGCCGGACAATTGCCGCACCGATCCAAGATGAAGTCGATCGCGCAGCATTTTTGAATGCGATTGCGCCGGACTGGGAGAAGCTCAGCGAAGACATGAAGGAAGGCGAGCCGGCATCCACGGATGCCGTTGCGCACCAATTGATAGACGATGCCGACCTCCGTGAAGTGGAAAGCCGGCTTACGAATTACATTGGTCCGGTTGCGAAATTGCTAGTTGCCAATGCAGCCAAAAGTGCCCGAGATGTGGATCAGCTTTATCGGATGCTTGCCAAAAACATTGATAATCAGTCCAGTCGTGCGGCGTTCCTATCGCGGGAAAAAACACCATTGTGACCTTGGCGCTTCGCCTGCTCGCGAAAACGCATTCGGCACAGTTAAAGCGAGCGGAAACGTTTGCGCGTCAAATGCTCGATGGCATCGGCAATATGCTCATCGACAATATTTGGTGCCTCGCGGGCGACGCGGATATGGTGCGCTTCGTGCAGCACATCGGCTTGGGTAAAGCCCGCCGGAGGTTCGAATTTGTAGCAGGCCAGTTCCAGCAACTGTCCGAGCGGATCGCGAAAATAGATCGAATACATGAAACCGCGATCAACCTCACCGGAATTCGGAATATGTGCGGCTTTCAGTCTCTCAACCGCCTGGGTGTAGGCGGCCCGCGAGACCGTAAAAGCAAGATGATGAAGATTGCCGATGCCGTTTGGATTGGGAGCCGGATCAATGGTTCGATCCTCGCTCGTAAACACAGTTATGAGCCGTCCGTCGCCCGGGTCGAAATAGAGGTGATTGATTTCGGGCGCGTCTAGATTGGGCTGCTCAAACACCAACGGCATTCCCAAGACACCTTCCCAGAAATCGATTGAGGTCTGCCGGTCCGCACCGTTCAGAGTAATGTGATGAACGCCCTGGGTCTGAAGAATGGTCATGATTGGCCTTATTTTGCGGGATCGATTGGATGATTGCCAGGATTACCCGGTGGATGCGAAAAAATCCGTTCTTTTGTTGTCCTCTATGCCGCCGCACCAGAATCGACCTATAGTGTGATAAGCATCGCCCATGAGCCCTTCGAACCGGCCCTCAACACGTTACCCACAGGCGACAGGCGGTTATCCCTTTTACCTCCACATCTCGCCCAATCTCTATCAACATGTTGTGCTTTAGCCACAGCAAACTACTAGGTGTTGACGTTTAGCGCGAATCGCAACATTTTTCACCTTACCGGGTGCGGCTTATGTCGCCTTCCGAGACGATCAATGTCTTGTTCTTTCCGGGCTGCGGCACGATTGGCCAAAACGCCAGTCGCGACGGTGAAAGTTTTGCGGATGTTGTCACGTAGTTTTGCAGTCGTTCGGATACTGAGCGCGTAACCACAAGAATTCACCGGCCCAATCGGGACCAGTGACGCAGTTCGGCGGGGTGTTCAAACAAAATAATTGAGGAATTCGAGCGGCCAATCCGGCACGCCTGGGGTTGGTTGCGCAATAATTGCGGGGCAAAACGATGCGCATTGAACGGCAATTCACGGAAAGCGGCAAATCTCCATATGACAAAATCGAATTTCGCAAGACAACAAGTGAGATCCGGAATCCGGATGGCTCAGTGGTTTTTTGTCTCGACAATATTTTTGTTCCCGCCAGCTGGAGTCAGGTCGCTGCCGATATCATCGCGCAAAAATACTTCCGTAAGGCCGGCGTTCCCGCCCGGCTGAAAAAAGTCGAAGAAAACGCGATTCCATCCTGGCTCTGGCGCAGCAAAGCCGATGAAAAGGCGCTTCAGGCGCTTCCCGAAGATGAGCGATTTGGCGGCGAAACCAATGCTCGCCAGGTTTTCGACCGTCTCGCGGGGACCTGGACCTATTGGGGTTGGAAGGGCGGCTATTTCAGCTCCGAGGACGACGCCCGCGCCTATTTCGACGAAATGCGCTACATGCTTGCCAGTCAAATGGCGGCGCCCAATTCACCGCAATGGTTCAACACCGGTCTTCATTGGGCCTATGGAATCGACGGCCCAAGCCAAGGCCATTTCTATGTGGATTACGAAACTGGCAGGCTGCGAACCTCAAAGTCGGCTTACGAACACCCACAGCCCCATGCCTGCTTCATTCAGTCCATTGAAGATGATCTTGTAAATGCCAACGGCATAATGGACCTTTGGGTCCGGGAAGCCCGGCTGTTCAAATATGGGTCGGGAACGGGCTCGAACTTTTCCAACCTGAGAAGCGAGAACGAACCTCTGTCCGGCGGCGGCAAATCGTCCGGACTGATGAGTTTTCTCAAAATCGGCGATCGCGCCGCGGGCGCCATCAAATCCGGCGGCACCACCCGGCGGGCGGCGAAAATGGTTGTGGTCGATATCGATCACCCGGATATCGAAGATTTTATCAGCTGGAAGGTGCGCGAAGAACAGAAGGTCGCGGCGCTGGTCACTGGGTCGAAAATCTGCGCGGAACGCCTCTCCGCGATAATGAAGGCATGTGTTAATTGCGATGGGGACGGCGACGACTGCTTTGATCCATCGCGGAATCCGGCGCTCAAACGTGAGATCCGCACGGCGCGAAAGGCCAAGGTGGCGGACAACTATATTCAGCGCGTCATTCAGTTTGCCAAGCAAGGCTATCGCGATATCGAATTTCAGACCTACGACACGGACTGGGATTCAGATGCCTACCGGACGGTTTCCGGACAGAATTCCAACAATTCGGTCCGCGTCGCCGATAGCTTCCTGAAAGCTGTGGCTGAAGACTGCGACTGGGATCTCGTCGCGCGCACCACGGGAGAAACCGTAACGACCGTCAAGGCGCGGGAGCTCTGGGAGCAGGTCGGTTATGCCGCCTGGGCGTGCGCCGATCCCGGCATCCAATTCCACACCACCATCAATGACTGGCACACCTGCCCGAAATCCGGACCGATCCGGGCATCCAACCCATGCTCGGAATACATGTTTCTTGATGACACCGCCTGTAACCTTGCTTCGCTCAACCTTATGGCGTTCCGCGGCGAGGAGCAAAACTTCGAAGTGGTAAAATTCGAGCATGCAGTGCGTCTATGGACATTGACACTCGAAATTTCCGTCTTGATGGCGCAGTTCCCGTCCAAGGAGATCGCCAGGCTTTCCTACAAATACCGAACGCTCGGGCTGGGATTCGCGAATATTGGCGGGTTGCTGATGGCTTCGGGCCTTCCCTACGACTCGCAGGAGGGCCGCGCGCTCTGTGGTGCGATCTCGGCGCTGATGACCGGTGTTTCCTATGCCACTTCCGCGGAGATAGCCAGGGGAGTCGGCGCTTTTGAAGGCTACGCCGAAAACGCCGACGATATGTTGCGTGTCATCTGCAATCATCACCGAGCCGCCTATGGCAATGCCAGCGGCTACCACCAGGTTTCAACGCCGCCGGTTCCACTCGACCAAGACATTTGTCCGGACAAAACATTGGTCCGGCACGCGCAGCGGGCTTGGGACCATGCCTTGAAGCTTGGGCGGCAATACGGATTCCGGAATGCTCAAGCCTCTGTGATCGCCCCGACAGGCACGATCGGCCTGGTCATGGATTGTGACACAACCGGTATCGAACCGGATTTTGCCCTGGTGAAATTCAAGAAGCTCGCAGGCGGCGGTTATTTCAAGATCATCAACAGAACGGTTCCCGAGGCGCTTCGCGTTCTTGGATATGACCCGGACACGATCAAGACGATAGTCGACTATGCCGTCGGTCAGGGGACGCTCAAAGGAGCGCCATTCGTAAACCATGAAACGCTGAAGAAGAAAGGTTTTACGCAAGAGAAGATTGACGCGATCGAAGCCGCTCTCGGAAGCGCTTTCGATATCAAGTTCGTATTTAACAGGTGGACCCTTGGCGATGCATTTTGCACTGACGCGCTCGCCGTTTCGGAGGAACTGCTGGACCAGACTGACCCCGACCTGTTGACGCATCTGGGGTTCAAGAAATTCGAAATCGAGGCCGCAAACGAGTATTGCTGCGGCGCCATGACCCTTGAAGGCGCGCCCGGCCTCAAAGATGAGCATCTCGCAATATTCGATTGCGCGAATCCATGCGGGCGCAAAGGACGCCGATTCCTATCGGTTGACAGCCACATTCGAATGATGGCGGCTGCTCAGCCTTTTATCTCCGGCGCAATCTCAAAAACGATCAATATGCCCAATGAGGCGACCGTCGAAGATTGCAAATCGGCCTATTTGTTGTCTTGGAAGCTGGGTCTCAAAGCCAACGCACTTTACCGCGATGGCTCGAAGCTTTCCCAACCGTTGCATGCGCAGCTGCTTGCCGCAGACGAGGATGACCAGGAAGAAGTCATTGAAAGCCTGGCCGCAGACAGGCCGTCCGCGGCGCGCGCGGAGGTGGTCGCCGAGCGTATTGTCGAGCGCATTATTGAACGTGAAAGGTTAAAGGCAGAGCGCGAGCGACTTCCGGACAGGCGGAAAGGCTACACCCAAAAGGCGAATGTCGGCGGCCACAAGGTCTATTTGCGGACCGGTGAATACGAAGACGGGCGTCTCGGCGAGATTTTTATCGATATGCATAAGGAGGGCGCCGCCTTCAGGTCGTTGATGAACAACTTTGCCATCGCAATTTCCCTCGGCTTGCAATATGGCGTGCCGTTGGAGGAATTTGTCGACGCCTTTACCTTCACGCGTTTTGAGCCCGCCGGCCTGGTGCGCGGCAATGATTCAATCAAGAACGCCACCTCAATCCTGGATTACGTGTTTCGGGAACTTGCCGTCTCCTATCTCTCCCGGAACGATCTCGCCCATGTTGACCCGAGCGAAATCGGCAATACGGTGCTCGGCTCGGGAGATAATGGCGGCAAGCAAACGCCTGCCCTTGCCGCAGAGCGCTATCTCAGTAGGGGGCTGATGCGTGGCAGCTTCAACAGTAAGATCGTCATGGTCTCGGGAGAAGCTGCTGGCTATGCCGCAGAAAAACAATTTGGAGACAGCCTAATCTCCGCCGCCGGCGCCGACGTCGCCGCCTCGGCAGGACGGCCGGCCACCGGAGCCGTTGCGACCAATCGTCTCTCAGCAGCGGGTACCGCCGCTTCCGCCAAGATGGCGATGACGGAGCGGCCTATCGCCGCCAATGATGACCTTTCGCGAGCCCTCGAAGCACGAATGAAGGGGTATGAGGGTGAGGCTTGCGGCGAATGCGGAAATTTTACGTTGGTTCGTAATGGAACTTGTTTAAAATGCGACACTTGCGGAGCGACCAGTGGATGTTCATAGAGGCGGTCGAAGATTTCCGTGATAATCTACGGCGTGGGCGGCCCCCTTTGTCTCTGCTGCGACCGGGACTTAATGGCGATGCGTGATAATGAACAGTTGCAGTCGGTCGTCTATCTCTTGAGCGATCATCTGTGTTCCATGCTTGAGGAGAGCGATCAATTATGTAGATTGAGCTACGCCTCAGCGCCATTTTCAGCGGATATAAGTTCCCAAGATATTCTCAATCGTCTGGGGGACTTCCACGCCTTTTTGGATCAGATAAAGACTCATGAGCTCTTGCTGGTGACAAAGCTCATCCAGGCCCGCCATTGGGCCCTGCACCTGCGCGATCTCGATACCCAAATTCGCCCGATCGTCGATCTGTTCACCGTTTCGACGGATATTTGCCACAATATGGGAAATGTTCTCGGCCCCGATGACAATGCCTTGTTCAACGGCGCCGGTCAGCCTCAATATTTTATCGAGTCCCGTCAAATCCGGTGTCACTCTGAACGCGCGGACAACATGCCTACGAGGCTCACAGCAGACGAAACCTTTCTCCTCGGAGGCCATGTCCGCCTCCTGGAACTCGTCCGCGTGGTCAGTGGCTTTCTCGATAGTCTCAACGCCCGCTACGGCTGCTTGGAGGAGGTGCAACCGGCCCATCCCATGCCCGTCGAGGAAAGTTGTGACGAGGCGGAGGGAAAGGAGCCCTCGGTTTTCGACCGTTGACGGCAATTGCCGTTCATGCCTGTGCGGAAGTCGGTCATCGTCGCCATCCCCAGGAAAATGGCACCATGGCCGCACCATTTCCACGTAACGGGACATGTAGGGCTGCCGCATACGGCCCATCTGCCAAGGCCCGCCCTCTTGCAGAGCCTAATGCGGTAGCTTGTGCTGAGTTAATTCGGACCTCAGTTCCGTCTCGGCCGCCTCGAGCTTGGCCGGGTCCAGTGCCCGTAAAACAATATGAACTCCCAATTGCCCATCCCTGAAAAATGGATAGCTTCCCATAGCAACTTCGGGAAATGAGGCCGCGACACCGGAAAGGACAGGGGCGATGTCACCTTCGGGCGCACTGACCTGCACAGTTGCCGACAGCATTTTCTTGCCTGTGCGTAGCATTGGCGTAGCGGCGTCCAGCATGACTTGCATGATCGATGGAATTCCGGCCATGACGATGACATTACCAATCATGAAACCCGGCGTTCGCGAAATCGGATTATCTATCAGTTCGGCGCCCTCGGGAATCCGAGCCATTCGGAGCCGCGCCTCGGTAAGTCTTTCGGGTGTATAACGCTCACTCATTATCGCGACGGCTCGCGGATCAACATCGATCGCGACTTCAAACGCTTTTGCGATTGCATCTGCGGTGATGTCATCATGGGTTGGCCCGATCCCACCCGTCGTAAACACATAGGAATAATCATGCCGCATGGCGTTGACAGCCCCCACGATACGGTCCTCCTGATCCGGGACAATCCGAACCTCGCGAAGCTGAATACCTATCGTGGTGAGATGGTCGGCAATATAAGCAATATTCTTATCTTGTGTCCGACCCGACAAAATTTCATCACCAATAATCATGAGGCCGGCGGTCACAATTTGTTCAGTATCTATGTTGCTGCCCTCTGACATGACTCCCTTCTAGAGCATGATCTCGAAAAGTGGAATCGCGATTTTCGAGAAAAGATCATGCTTGTATGAGTAATTCGCACGAAACGCCAGCCAATACGAACACCGCTTCAATCGCAATATCACAAGTATAAGGCCGCGTGCGATTGGCGAAACCCGGCAGTATGTCTGCCAATCCCGGAGGGATATATCTCTGGCGTCCGTCTCGTTCTGTCGACGTGCTTTTACGGAGGGGCAGTTAGATTACGGCAAGCTCGATGGGAGCGGCGCTAGTCAGAATCCGTCGATTTATCGACGCTGGATCTCGACAAGTCTTTTGCTTCCAAGAGCGCGATGTCTATAAGGTAGGCGAGCATTTCAAATTGATTCAACTTTGCCTCATCGAAGAGTGCTTGCAGACGTGTCGTTATCTCTTGTAGAACCGCTTTGCGTTCACGATGCTGATCGCTGGCCAATCTGCCCATGCTGCCCGCAGCCGATGATTTTCTAATGTCATTCAATTTCACGTCCTTTTGAAATGAGAATCGTGAAAAGGCCCGGCGGAGTAGAAATTTGTCGCCATGACAGCCAATTCGCACTTTTGAGCATATAATTTAATAATGGCATTTAATCGAGATTGTTACCTAGCAATTTCGGAGTATCACTATATCAATATATTATAAAATAGATTTGCGACTGTGAAAAACCATTTTATTCGTATTAGTCCAAATTTCCGTTCTTACGTTGCATAGCATGACGAATATTTCACTATTCTGAAAAGTACTCGCGATAATGCATGCTAGCGAGCAATCAGGATGTTTGCAGCAATTACGCTTCGCGGTCCTTGTGTCTCCCAACGCCGATCTCCTATGAAGGTGCCCATGCAATTCTCCTCCGCATTGTTGCAGGGCCGTCTCAAGAAGCGCTACAAGCGGTTTCTTGCCGATGTCGAACTAGCGAGTGGCGAGACTGTGACGGCACATTGCGCCAATCCCGGTGCGATGACCGGCTTGACAGAGCCCGGCTCGCGGGTCTGGCTTTCAAGGAGCGACAACCCAAAACGCAAGTTGAAATTCTCCTGGGAAATGATCGAGGTCGATATCGGCAATGGCCCGGTTCTGGTCGGCATCAATACCGCACTTCCCAACGGGTTGATTGCGAAATCCATCGAGGAAAACCTCGTTCCGGCATTGGCCGGATATGACAATTTGCGCCGCGAGATGCGATACGGAACCAACAGCCGGATTGACATTTTCCTTGAAGGGGGCCAGAGACCGCCTTGCTATGTCGAAGTGAAGAATGTGCATCTTATGCGCACGCCCGGTCTGGCCGAGTTTCCGGACTCCGTGACGGCACGAGGCGAGAAACACATGCGCGAGCTTGCCAAAATCGTTCAGAGTGGGAAGCGTGCGGCAATCGTCTTTCTCATTCAGCGCGATGATGCCGAAAAATTTGCCATCGCCCGGGATATCGATCCTAACTATGGCGCCGCATTCGAAGCCGCTTGTTCCGCCGGCGTAGAAGTCATGAGCTATGTATGCACCCTGTCGGAGACCCATATCGCTGTCAGCCATCGGATTCCCGTGATTGGTTGTTCCGCGTAGTGCTCAACGGCGGACTCTTGTTAAGCGTTTCTTCCGACAGAAGGCAAAAATACCGAGCCGGCGCGTGCCCTGGCTCAAAGGTCGCTGATAATCGGACGTCTTTAAAGTGTTTCCAGGAGAAACGGGTACCGGTTTTCCGTCCGGAAACACGAAAAAAGCAAAGGGTCAGAGTGTTTGAGCGATGCAACGAAAATCGAAAACACTCTAAAAACTGTCCGATGTCTTTACGCCGTTCCCTGCCACCTACCCAATTCTCGGACAATGTGACGCGTAGGCAGGGAAGAGTGAATTGCCAGAAGGGAGCAAATGGAAGTTTCCAATCCTCAAAGGCTTGGTTGCACCAACGTACTTTTGCGCTTAAGTGATGCAATGAATAGATTTCAATTATTTCGTGCTTGGCATGACTCAGTTCGACCTATCTCCTAACATTGCTCAAGACAGCAAGATTGCCATCTATGGACCGGAAGCGTTTGAAGGCATGCGTAAGGCTGGCCGTCTTACTGCAGAAGCGCTGGATAGTGTTGCGCCGCTTGTTCAACCCGGTGTGACGACGGAAGAGCTTGATGATTTTGTTTTCCGATTCGCAATGGATCATGGAGCCATCCCGGCACCTCTGCATTACCGCGGCTTCCCCAAGTCGATCTGCACCTCATTGAATCATGTTGTCTGCCACGGCATTCCAGGTCCCCGGGCCCTCAAG
>CAYWBS010000034.1:0-12626 GCA_964456215.1 uncultured Hyphomicrobiaceae bacterium | reverse complement strand
GGGCCGTATCAAGCATTTCCCGATGAGGGCCTCTGATCTCGCTGACAAGCGCGGCCATGTCCGGATCGGGCGCGATGGCGTCTGACAGAACGGGGATAAGGGCATAGTTGAAACCCGCCATGCGCCCCGCCTTCATCTCGATGTCGAGTCGCGAAAGAAACTTGGTGCTCGAACCGCTGGCGATGATAAGCGTGTTCTTGGCCCGGATCGGCCGCGGCAGGGAGTCGTGCGTGTGAGCGGTCAGGATAACGTCAATCCCGTCGACCCGCGCAGCCAGTTTTCTGTCCGTGTCAAATCCATTATGGCTGAGCAGAACGACAAGCTCGGCGCCGGCGCCGCGCGCCTCGGCGACCCGCTCGCGGACGAGATTCTCGCGGATTCCGAAGGACCATTTGGGGACCAGATAGCGGGGATTGGCGATCGGGGTGAAGGGGAACGCCTGGCCGATAACGGCGATCCTGACGCCGTTCTTGGTGAACATTTGCGTCGCCTTGAAGACGGGCTCCTCCCATTCATTGTCCACAATATTGCCGGCAAGAAACGCGGCGTTGAGTTCGCCCCTCTTTTCCTTGTCGCCGGCGAATTCGAGAACGCGGTCCGTGCCATATGTGAATTCCCAATGGCCCGTCGTCGCCTCGACTCGAAGTTGATTGAGGACCTTGACCATGTCGGTGCCCTTTGTTTCGAGCGCCGTATAGGAGCCCTGGAGCGTGTCTCCGCCGTCCAGGAAGAGAACCTTGTCGTCACCACGCTCCGCCCGGATGGCTTTGACCAAAGTCGCCATGCGATCCATGCCGCCCACCTTGCCGTATTTACGGGCGAGGCTGACAAAGTCGGCGGCGGACAGTGCATAGGCGCTGTGTGAACCGGGTTCGATACCGAATTCGCTCAGGAAATTCCGTCCGGTGATATGGGGCGCCTTGCCCCTGGAATCGCCAACCCCCAGATTGATGGACGGTTCCCTGTAATAGATCGGCATGAGCTGCGCATGACAGTCCGTCATATGCAGGAGCGTGATCTGGCCTTTCGGCGTGAAGCGCAGGAGGTCATCTTGGGTGATATTCCGGCTGGCGGCCGCTTGACCCAGCCGGTCGCCAAGGCCCGTTACCGTCGCGGTCGCTGCGGCGACCGCAACAAATTCCCTACGTGTGAGCATTCTCGACCCTCAAGAAATTCGGCGGCGCCTGCGGTTGGCGCCGCCGTCTGTTCGGTCACAAATGTCCCCAGGCCCCCTGGAGGAAGGCTAGTTGCGAACAGCGGGCGTCTCGACAGTCAGGCCTGCACCTCTCCAGGCGAGATAGAGCTCCAGGGACAGATATTCATCGGAACCCGTCTTGAAGGGAGTTGAGCGTACTTGTGTATTACAACCCCTGAAGCGGCGATGGAGCGAGCCCGGCTTCTGCCATTTAAGCCTATAGGTCGGGAATCCGTTTGACTGCCCCTGGCTCAGAATGTTCATGCGGATCTGCTGGCCGTAATATTTTTCGTGGCAATGCGAACAGGACATGTCGAGCTGTCCCCGGCGCTCATAATAAAACTTCTTGCCCTTTTCGAAGTAGGGCGCGGCCGGTCCGTCGATCTTGACGTCGACCGGCATGCCGCGTGACTGTGCTTTGATATAGATGGCCATGCCGAGCATTTCGTTGGAATCATATTTCCAAGGCTTGGCCTTCATATATTGCGTTCGGCAATTGTTGACGCGGTCTTCGATGTTGACCAGATTTTTCAACTTGTCGTCATAGACCGGATAATGGACGCCAACGCCTTTCATCGACTCCGCGGCCGATTTGTGGCATTCGGCGCAGGATTTTCCGGCCTCGCCGTCCTTCTTCGACCAATTGTCCTTGCCGATATCGTGCCAGGTCATCGCGGGATTTGCGAATTCGTCGTCCTGCATTTCCTGCGTCTCTTTTTTCGCAAAGTGATAGCCGGACCATATTTCGGTCAGAGGATTGTCCTTCGCCGCCGGTTTGATCGGGGCGGACTTGCCGTCGCCGCCGGACGCCGCGTTGGCGAACAGGAGCAATGTCAGGGTACAGGTAACGCCAAGTAGGTTGACTAACCTCATTATCGTCCTCCCTCGCGTGAAATCCGCAGGTCCACGCAATTATTCTTTCAAAGTCATGAGATAGGCGACCACGTCTTCAACGCGTTCCGCGGAAAGAATTGCCATCCCCTTGCAATCATCGATGACGCGGTTCAGTCCATCGGCCTCGTGAAATGCCGGCATGATGATGTTGGCATCCGGGAACGCCTTCTTGGCGCTCACGATGATCATCCGCAACTCGCCTTCCGTATAACGGCCGGCGACGCCGTCGAGCGGCGGAGCGATCTTGCCATGGAAACCGTATTTCTTGAGGCTGTCTAAATTAGAAGGGTCAGCTTTCTTGAGGATTTTTGCGGTCTCATGGCAGGCGATACAGTTGCCCAGCCGGCGATGGGTTATCCATTTCAGACCCTTCTTGGGGTCGCCCGGTTTGCCCGTGAGCGACTCCATTATCTGACGGTCAAGAGTCTTGCCCTTGGTGATCTTGTACGATGCGATCTTCTCCGTCT
The DNA here is from genome assembly GCA_964456215.1 of uncultured Hyphomicrobiaceae bacterium. Taxonomy (GTDB): domain Bacteria; phylum Pseudomonadota; class Alphaproteobacteria; order Rhizobiales; family BFAS01; genus MnTg02. The sequence continues at coordinate 10,070 of CAYWBS010000034.1, read as the reverse complement.
CTCCGTCTTTACACTTTGTCCTCTTCTTTTTCTGCTGCGCAATTCCGGCCGTTATTCCGACGCCAAGAGCAATTGCCAAGGCCATTGCTGTAACGAGCATTCGCTGTGCAAGCTTCATTCATTCCTCCCCTTGCAATGCCGTGGTTAGCCTCCGCTGTTCTTCGTTGTCCTATTCGACGGTTATCGTCTTCTTGGCCGACCAGGTCTTGCCCGTTTCCTCTCTCCAGGTCAGCTCCAGTTCCCCGGATTTATTCGCTTTCATGTAGAACGCGAAATAAGGATTGGCCGATATGGCGGCATGCGACTGAACGGCGAACACCTGCGCGCCGTTGAACTTCGCGACGAAGGAGTCAATGATATTTCTGGGGATCGTCTCTCCTGTTTTACTATCCTTGCGAAGCCCTGTTTCCATTTTGTGCGAGATTAAAGTTTTGACTTCAAAAATCTCACCCGCCTTCACCTTATCCGGCGCTTTCACACGCGGTTTTGCCATATTGTTTCTCCTTCCGCCTATTAGCCGCCGCAACCGCCAATCGTGACCTTGACAGTCCGTTTGGCCATGTAGAGTTTGCCGTCGCTCATCTGGGCTATAGCGATAACATCCTGCGTTTTGGCGAGCCGCATGCGGCTGTTCGCGGCGGCCTTGCCGCTTGCAGGCGAGAACATGAAGCTGGCGACGTCGGGACGTGGATTGCCGGACGCGAAAATATGGACCGCCTTAACATAATCCGTATCGCTCATCGGACTCTCAACCGTAAAGCTGAACGGCACGGTATTGCCATTCTCGGCGATTTCAGGGAGCGTCAGACTGACCTTCCCCTCCATTGGTTTTGCATCGCCGGTCACGGATTTCATGGCCTCTTGCAGATTCCGTTCCGCATGAGCCGGCCCGCCGGGCAGCGAAATAATCGCCGCCATGGCGGCCACGGCGGTCGCCCCGCGCACGAAGTCGCGACGACCGACTCGCATTAGTTCGACTTTCGCGGTCATCATTTCCTCTCTTCTTTGGTTAAAACGGTCAGTTATCGCCGTCTTGCACGACGATTGATCGAGCTATCAAAATTCAGGAATAATTTTCTGGCGGACACCTTCAGCGCAGCGCACGCGATAACGCGTGCGCTGCCAGACCGTCCATTCTTCCTCCCTTTGCCAACTATTCGAAGCCGGTCTCCTCTTTTTTCCGATGGGTAATTCCGACAACACCGACCTTAAGAGGTTTTTGTGCTCCGAAACATTATCATCAACAAATATCGTAATATGATCAAGTATGAATGTGAAATTTTTATTTTGTTGCGACCAATGGAGGGGCCGGCATTGATTACGATTATTTTCGATACGGGATTGCTTGTTCCCGATGTGTCAGCTGACATGCTTAATGACAAACTTGTAGATGTCGCCGTCCTGCGTAGAGCGAAGCAGCTCGTTGCCAGTCGCCCGGCAAAAGGCTTCGAAGTCGGCCACGGCTCCGGGATCCGTCGCGTGAACCTCCAGCGTTTCGCCGACCGGAATTCCTTGCAGCGCCTTCTTTGCTTTTAGGATCGGCAGGGGGCAGTTCAATCCCTTCGTGTCCAGCACTTCACCCACTTCGCTCCTCCTCCGTCAGAAGCCAAATTCTCTTATATACAAACATTCACATTTGTGAAAATGAAGAATAACTATGGCGAAGATCGCCACGAAACGCAATCTGGTTCGTGGACGATGTAGATGGTTTCAACGAGCGTGTCATCCGGACCTGCCCCCGTCTTCATTGGCAGCGACATCTATCGCAACGCCGCCTTCGGCTCGCACCATCCGTTGTCCATTCCGCGTGTGGAGACCGTTTATGATCTATGCGAATGTCTCGGTTGGTTGGATGACCGCAGTTTTCGCGACAGTCCGCAGGCAACGCTGGAGCAGCTCACGGCTTTTCATGACAGAACGTATATCGAAGCGCTTCGTGTAGCGAGCCGCGATCAAAGAGTGAGCGTTTCTGATCGGCAGCGCTACGGTATCGGCACGATGGAGAATCCGATATTCCCTGGAATGTTTGAGCGGGCGGCGACATCGGTCGGAGGATCCATTTACACCGCTGAATTGGCTGGCGAAGGGCGGATCAGCTTTCACCCGTCGGGCGGGACGCACCATGGCCGGGCGGACAGGGCCAGCGGCTTCTGTTATTTCAACGATCCCGTTTTTGCAATTCTAACATTGCTTGGACGTGGATTGGAACGCGTTCTCTATGTCGACCTGGACGCCCACCACGGCGACGCGGTTCAGGATGCCGTCAAAGGCGATCCCCGCGTCTTTACGATTTCCATACACGAACAAAACCGTTGGCCATATACCGGCTCCCTTGCAGACAGAGGCGGCGGCGCTGCCCGCAATCTGCCGGTTCCGGCAGGTTTCAACGATACGGAACTTTCGTTCCTGATGGATGAGGCGGTGTTGCCGCTCGCGCATAGGTTTGACCCGGAGGCGGTTGTCGTCACTTGTGGCGCCGACGGTTTGAAGGGCGACCCGCTGTCGTCCATGGCTCTCAGCAATAGGGCGTTATGGCGGGCTACCATGCAGCTTGCGAAAATCAGCGCCGCGACGGTCATTCTGGGTGGCGGCGGCTATAATCCATGGACGGTTGCGCGATGCTGGACGGGCCTTTGGGCCACGCTTGCCGGCTGCGACATCCCCGATCGATTACCGGAACGGGCGCAGACAGTTCTGGAGGGACTTGATTGTGCTCTGATCGACGAAGAGGATAGGCCCACGGAGTGGACTCGTACTCTGGCGGACGCTGCCCAACCTGGTCACTTGCGCAAAGAGGTCCAAGACCTGCCGGCCGCAGTGCTTCGCGAATAGGGCCGGCATTTCGAAATGAAGACTTGTTATGGACCGGGCGGTGAACAGGTTTCGTTCAAAACCTCGCAATCTTTAGATACCGAGCGCACGTTCCAAATATCTCATGCCGAGAACGCCGCCCGTGGCTATGGCCGCCAGGGCCAAGACCGAACCGAGCGCGAGGGTCGACATGCCGGTAATGCCCTGGCCGATCGTGCATCCCAATGCGGTTACCCCGCCTATGCCCATCATGGCGGCGCCAAAGAGGTGGCGGACCGTATCGGCTTTATCGGAGAACGCGCTCCAGGCGAACCGGCCCGAGGTAATCGCCGACAGAAATGCACCAATGATGGCGCCGCCCACGGTTGCTATGCCGAAATTGATCGTCGATCCCGTATAGGTCATCAAATATTGAAGCCCGTCCCCGGTGGGGGCGACAAAGGTCAGGGAAGTCAATTGTTGCGGTTCGAATTCGTCGGCGCTCAAGACGCCTGTCGCCCACCAGCCCGCGGTCACCAAAACCCCGAGTCCGAGACCGGCGATGATGTAATTGGGTGACGACCGGAATTTTTCATCCTTGAAGCAGAACCACGATATACCGGCAACGATCAGCACACCGACAGCGATCTGGGCCGCAGGTCGCGGAATGCCGATGGCCGACGAGATGAGTGTCCCGAGCCCCTGATCCTCGATGTTGAACGCGGCAAGATCGATGCTTGTCGCATCGCTTAAGGCGACGCGTATCAGCCCCATAATGCCCCTGAGCGTCATGTAAGCAAAGAGACCGATGAAAACGAGGACCACAAAGGCCTTGATGTCGCCGCCGCCGGTGCGCGCCAGATTGCGCCCGGGGCAGCCGCTCGCCAGAACCATGCCGAAACCAAATATGATGCCACCGGCAATGGCGCCGAACCAATCCAGATTGGCGCCGAGATAGATGCTTTTGTTGAGATTTATCAGTCCGGCGAACTGCAGCAATTGCGCTCCTACAATGGCCACGGCAATCGCCAGAAGCCAGGCCCGCGCTCGCTTGTAATCTCCGAACGACATGGCATCGGCGACAGCACCCATGGCGCAGAAATTTGTGCGATGGGTCAGTCCGCCAAAGAACATGCCGAGGACCAGCCCGGCAAGCGCGGCGATTGTTGTAACCGAGAGCTCATCCATAATCAGGGCCCTTGAAAAACCGTCGAAATCTCATCCGTATGATGTCATAGCAAAAACATTCACAAATCGGAATATGAGAATTGGAAATGCTGCGCTCGCTCGGCGAGATCCGTCAGTTCCACGTTTGGTTCCTGCTGGCAGACAGCCAGAAATCGTTTGAACTCGGAATGGGATGCTGGCAATGTTACATATTAGCATATTTGAATGAAAGATTTTAAATGCGCTGGTTGCAGAGAATTTCCGCCATCGAGCCGTTGCAGGATGCCGGACTGGACGAGGCGCTGATATGTGAATTCGAGGCCCGGGCGGCGGCAGTCAGCGGCAGGCCGATACGGTTCTCGACGCCGACATTTAGATCTTATGAAAGCAGCGAGTTCAGTGGCTGCGCGAAGAACAGTTTTCCGGCATTCTCGATTACCGCAGGCGCATGCGCGCTGATGTGCGACCACTGCCAGGCCAAGATTCTCGAACCGATGTTACCCGCGACCAGTCCGGAAATGCTGGATCTGAAGGTGCGGGACATGATCCTGTTGCAGGGCTTGCAGGGCTTTCTCCTGTCGGGCGGTTCCAACCGGCGCAATGAGATCAAATATGAGCGTTACTATCCGGTCATCGAACGGCTCAAATGTGATTTTCCCCATCTCAGAATCGCGGTTCACTCCGCGCTTCTGGATAAGCCGCGCGCGAAGGCCATGGAGTCGGCCGGCGTCGATACCGCCATGATGGACGTCATTGGCGCCGAGGAGACGATCCGCGATGTCTACCATCTCGACCGGCCTGTCGATGATTTCGAGAAGACTTTGGCGGCGCTCTGCGAAACGAGCATGGAGATCGTGCCTCATATCGTGATCGGTTTGCACTACGGGCGTATCCTCGGCGAGGACACTGCCCTTGATATCGTCAGCCGCCATGACATCCATGCCCTGGTGCTTGTCGTGATCATGCCGTTTTATGCCCGGCGGGGCACGTTCGTTACGCCGGAGACCAAGGACGTTGGCAGGGTGTTCCTGAAGGCACGCAGGCGTATCGGCGGGCGTCAGGTGCTCTTGGGGTGCGCACGCCCTCCCGGCATGCATAAGCGTGTGATAGACACCTATGCGGTGATGGCCGGGCTTGACGGGATCGCGTTTCCGGCCGATGGCGCCGCCGCCGTGGCCGAAGCCATCGGTCGTCCCTACCACCAGGAGCATGCCTGCTGTTCGATTAAGATCGGCGGTTACAGTGCGCGAGGAAGGGCGGTCTGCGCCGCCTGAGGCGGAGAGGAGGCAGAGGATGACGTGTTTAAAACCTCATGACGCGCAGCCCGCCGAGACGGCCAAGGAGAATTTGGACTACAATCCGTTCGACGTCATGATCCCCCGCGCCTCCGCTGCCGTGCCGGCACAGGCCAGAAACGGCGCCAAGGTCAAGTCCCGGAACCAGGCGCCTCACGGCCGCGTCTACCTGCCCAACAACAATATCCTGACGCCGCTCATGCGTTCGCCGGACTATGTGCAGATATCGACGGCGGCGGCGATGACCCTCGGACTCATGCCCGGCAGGATGTATCGTTGCTCGTGCACGCGCTGTCTTAATCTGCTTTTGACGTACCCCGAGGGATGCCGCGCGAATTGCGCCTATTGCGGCCTGGCGCGGCACCGGGAAGCCGACCGCGACTATGCGGATCGGAACTTCATCCGTGTCGACTGGCCGGCGGTGCCGATCGACCGGATTATCGAGATCGTCTCCCAGGACGGCGCGGCGACGCCATTCCACCGCATGTGCATTTCCATGATCACCCATCCACGCTCGGAGGACGATACGTTCACCGTTCTCCGGAAATGGACGGGTCGGATCGACCGCGACACGGTGCCGGTTTCGATCCTCTCGAACCCGACGACCATGACCCGCACCGACGTTCTCAAGCTGCGCGATATGGGGGCCGACATATTTACCGTCGCGCTCGATGCCGCGACACCGGAGATTTTCGACCGCACCCGCGGTAAAGGCGTCCAGTCGCCCCATAACTGGAAAAAATACTGGGAAATCCTCATGGACGCCCGGGATATCTTCGGCGATCAGAAGTTCGGCGCCCATATCATCGTCGGCATGGGCGAGACGGAGCACGACGTGCTGTCATTGGTGCAGCGGATCGTGGAGCTCGGCGGCCACAGCCATATGTTCTGCTTTTTCCCGGAAAAAGGATCGCTGATGGACCACCTGCCCGCCACGCCGAGGGATCAGTGGCGGCGTGTGCAGCTCGGCCGCTACCTGATCGACTATTGCGGCGTCAGAGTCCGGCAGATGACGTTTGACGAGGCGGGCCGGGTTTCGGATTTCGGTCTGCCGCAAGGCGAGCTTGATGTGATCATCGATTCCGGGATCGCCTTCCGCACCTCCGGTTGCCCGGGAAAATTCGCCGAGGATATATCCGCCTGCGATCGTCCCTATGGCGACAGCCCGCCGTCGAACATCGCAAGCTATCCGTTCCCGCCCAACGCCGCGGACCTGCGCCTGGTCCGTCACCAGCTGCGGATAGAAAAGCCCAGCGAGCCATATGTGCAGGGTGAGGAACATGAATTCGCGGAAGGCTAGGCCGTTTCGCGTCATCGATACGGGCGTTCGCGAAGGCCGCCGGCAAATCGCCTTCGATCAGGCGCTGATCGAGCTGCACCAGGCCGGCAAAGTCCCCGATACGATACGGTTTCTCCGCTTTCCGCCGACGGCGCTGATCGGCCGCCACCAGGCCCTTTCCGAGGAAATTAAGCTCGATTACTGCCGGAAAAACCATGTCGGCCTTGCCCGGCGGATCACAGGCGGGGGCGCCATCTATCTCGACGAGGGCCAGCTCGGATGGGAGCTTGTCTTTTCCCGCAAGAAGCTTCCGATCGGCGGCCTTGCCGAGTACACGAAGGCGATCTGCGAAGGCGTTGCGGCAGGCCTCGCCAAGACTTTTGGGATTGATGCGTGCTTTCGCCCGCGCAATGACATCGAGGTCGGCGGACGCAAATTGTGCGGGACCGGCGGCTTTTTTGAAGGAGACACCCTGATCTATCAGGGCACCGTCCTCATAGACGTCGATCCGGCGCACATGATGGCCTGCCTGAATGTCTCCGCCGCCAAGCTCGGCAAGCGCGGTCTCGACGCCGCAGAGCAACGCGTCGTGACCCTGAAGGAACTTCTCGGCGGCGAAATTCCTCCGATATCTGCCGTGCAGCAGGCCGTCCTATCAGGTCTCACAGCACAGCTCGGCATTGCGCCGTGCGAGGCCGCGATCCTCGATGAAGAAGAAGCAAGTGCCGAAGCGCTTCATGACGATGAGATCGGGACGGACGCATTCGTTTATGAAATCGATCAACCGGGCGGCACGGATGTGATAACCGCGAGCCTGACCGGCCCGGGAGGCACGGTCTCCGTCTATCTTCGGCTCTCGGGCGCCGCGCCGCGCATCAGCGACATCCTCATCTCCGGCGATTTTTTCGTCACCCCGCCGCGCATGGTCTACGATCTCGAAGCGGAACTGCGCGGTCTTCCGGCCGCCGAGGCGGGCCCGGCGGTGGAGAGGTTCTTCGCGCGCTCCCACGCCGAGCTGCTCTCGGTTGCGCCTGAAACATTCAAATCGGTGATCGAAGCAGCCCTCGAGGCGCGCGCCGTTCAATGAAATATATCTCGGTCGTTCAGCATACCCAGTCGGAATGGCTGGGGCTCATGGAGGACCATCTGGAAGGCCGGCGTATCAGGTTCGGCTATTCGAGACCGTTCACGGCGGGCGGAAGTCTGCCCGACGATCGGGTATTGGGCGACGGCCTCATTCTTCTGGGCGGCGGACCATGGGGATCGGTCAGCGCGCCGCTTCTGCCGACGCTGGACGCGGAAATCTCATTGGCGCGCAAATGCCTCATGCTGGAAACGCCGGTTATCGGCATAGGTCTCGGTGCGCAGATTATCTGTATTGCCGGGGATGGCAATCCGGAGGCGGCGGACTTTGCCTTCGATGTTTCCGAAGCGACCTCCGTCCGCGACGATGCCCTGAACGGCTTTCTACCCAAACATTTTCCAATGGTGACCTATGACCGGGACCGGATCGGACCGCCGCGCTATGCGGAGATACTCGCTGTCGATGCCGGCAGCCGTCCGGCGCTCTTTCAAATCGGCCGCAATGCTTTCGGATTTTCCACCCGGGCGTCAAGCTGGCGATGATCGAGGATCTGATGATGGAATTCGACGAGACTCCCGACGATTTCGGCCCAAAGCTCGACCGGCTGAGGGCAAAGAAAACCGAGATCGAGGATGCGCTGGTCTCGATCATGACCGGTCTCATTCAGGCGACGGCGTGGATGGCGGATTGATCCGTAACAAGCATTGCACAACACATTAAAAAATGCGAATATGTGTTGAAATTTGAACCTGCGAAGGTCGGGTATTGCTTGCAAGATACGGCATTTGAACGGCGACTAAAGCACGATCCCAGAAGGCAGGCTGCCGGAAGCGATCCGAGGTGGAAACCGGTTTTCGGAATGGATCTTGCTTAAACACCGGATTAGGGCGCGGTTCACACTCAATCAGAACCGGTGACGCTCTTGGCAAATCAGTTTCGCACGATGCGAAAACCAGCATCAGAGGCACGGGCATGGCGGACAAGCTGTTAATCATCATGGCCAACACGGACCCCAAGAACGGGGAAGAGCTAGGAGCGCCGATCTTTCAGGCAACCGTCGCCGCCGCCATGGAGTACGAGGTCGAGGTTGTGTGCACGGCGACCGCTGGCCGGCTCATGAAAAAGGGCGTTGCTGAAAACCTCTTCGTCAAGGAAGGGTCGCCGAAGAATGTCTATGATTTCATCAAGGATGCCCATGACGCCGGGGTGAAGTTTTTCTGTTGTTCGCCCAACCTCGATCTTTTCGACATGTCGGAGGAAGACCTCATTCCGGAATGCTCCGGAGTCGTCGGCGGCGCCTATCTGATGGAAGAGGTCATGGAAGGCGACTGCAAGGTGCTCACTTACTAGCTGGCCAACCCGAAGGAGCCCCTCGACAATGGGACATGCCGCAGCCGGCACGCGCGTTCAAGACTATATCGGCGATCCCGTCTCCGAGGCGCCGCCGCTGCCGCGCGAAAAGCTTGAAGAGATTTTCCAGGATATTCAGCAGGATTTGCGCTTCGACCACGAGTTGAACGGCTGCCTGAACTGCGGCATCTGCACGGCAACCTGTCCGGCCGCCCATTATTACGACTTTTCCCCGCGCGAGATCGTGCAGCTCCTGTGGACGGAAAATCTCGAAGGCATTTACGATGCCATGCAGGAGAAGATCTGGTCCTGCGCGCAATGCTATACCTGTGCCGCCCGCTGTCCGTTCGACAATTCGCCGGGTGGCTTGATCATGCTGATGCGCGAGGTGGCCATCAAGCACGGCATGCAGTCGGCGAAAGACGTGCTCAGGCCCTTCTCGCGGGTGATGCTGAAGCTGATCTCGACGGGCAACCAGCTCTCTCCCGACATGATCAGGCCGGACCATTTCGCCGACTGGGGACCGGAGATCTCGAAAGTCGACGCGCCGCTCAAACTGCTGCGCAAGGCGATCCCCATGGCGACGCTGAACACCACCGATACCGCCTGGGAAGTGAATCTCAAGACCTCTATCGAACTCTACACGATCTGGGAAATGACGGGCGTGCTCGACCAGCTCGAGACGATTGACGAGAATCTGTTCGACGTCATCACCGACATCATGGACGAAAAACGGGAAGACTGGGAAGATTTCCTGGAAGAACAGGACGAGGACTGACACTCGGAGGACGACGACAAATGACGGATGAGAAGAACACCGGCCAAGAGGGTGAGCGCTTCACCGGCCACGGGCCCGAATGGAAGGATTCCGAGCTCAGCCCACACGAGGCGCGAGCGGCGACCGCCTGGGTCGAGCAGCGTATCGACCGCCGTTCGATGCTGACGAACAAGGACCGCGTCGAGGATGTGCGCGATATCATGTGGCAGCTCGAAAAAGACGGCGAGATTGCCGTTCACCGTCTCACCGACGGACACAAACCGGTCACCGTCAAGACGCTTTACGGATGGGACAAACGCATCCCGACGACCCGGCTTTAACACCATA
>CAYWBS010000033.1:0-12717 GCA_964456215.1 uncultured Hyphomicrobiaceae bacterium | reverse complement strand
TAAGCACTACCGCAACGCCCGGCGCGGCCCGCATACTCATTTGCGGATCTCTTTATCTCGCCAACCACGTCTATGCCGAACACGGCCGAACCGCCTTACCAAGCTAAACAAGTATCAGTGACTTGCTGACACGTTCGTTTGTCCGGCTATGCCTGTCCGTCAAGGGACTCATTGATCCAATCGATCAACTTGCTCTTGGTGACCGCACCCATCTGAGTCCCGGCGACTTCGCCATCCTTGAAGAGGATGAGCGTAGGGATGGCCCGGATTCCGAATTTCGACGGCGTCATCGGATTTTCGTCAATATTCATCTTGATGACCTTCACCCGGTCACCCATTTCTTCGGCGATTTCCTCAAGCGCCGGCGCGATCTGTTTACATGGCCCGCACCATTCCGCCCAGAAATCGACAACTACGGGCTCGGACGCCTTCAACACGTCCTGATCAAAACTGTCGTCCGATACGGTAGATGTCACCATAAACACCACTCCTTGCTGAGAAATTCGCCTAAAAAGTGCAATGCGAATATTGGAATTACCGGGAAGGTAGGGAGGCAGTGCGGCACCGTCAAGTGCGAGAGCGCCGGCCTCGCACAAGCTCGTTTCTATAGGCCTCGAGCAGATCTTCGGGAATTGGCATCAGGGCCGGCCCATCCGTCCAAAGAATTGCGCAGCTTACGGGCTTGCCCGGATAGGCAAGCGCGATCGCGGCCCTATAAGCAGCAAGCTGCACCAGATAGGCGGGCGCGACGTCCTCCGGTGCCGTAGGTGGCGGGCGATTGGTCTTGTAGTCGAGAATCTGGATACCATCCTCCCCTATCACTAACCGGTCAATCTGCCCGGAGATGAGTATCGGCGCTGCGTCCTTTTCGCCGTCTGCGGCAATTTGCGCGATGATCGGAACTTCTGCCCGGCTCTCGGGGCCGAACAGCGGTGCAAACTGTGGATCGCCGAGGATGTCCAGAGTCTCGGAAACAATGCTCTCCTGAATGGGCTGCACGAGGTCTCCAGCCCGTTCCGACATGAACCGCCATGCGGCGGCGTGCCGCTCTTCCGGCGCAATTTTCGGAAGATGTTCCAAAAGGCTGTGGGTCAAACGTCCACGGAGAAAACGAGATTCTGTTGCCAGCCGACGCGGCGAAATCGCGGTTTGGCCGGCGGTCTCTTCCGCTTCGGCTTCATCGGGATCAAGCGGGATGAGGGTAGAGGGCGATACTGGCATCGTCCGAACCGGCTCCTTCGGCGCGCGGGCAAGCGCCCAGTCGGGCAGCGCCTCTGCCCAGTCAGCCCGATCCAGGCCGCGTGTCCCCTTATCGGGTTCGGCTGTCTGCGGCGATCCATGACGCCAGACGACTGCGCCCAGCTCGTCCGTCGCCGGCTTCAGGATCGGATTGAGGCGCTCGCGCGCAAGATCATACCAGCAGCCGGCTTCGCGCCCCGACTTGCCCTCGAAGCCTCCGAGGTAGAGCCTGTCGCGCGCCCGCGTCATGGCCACATAGAGAAGGCGGTGATATTCCTGCCGTTCGGATAAGCGCTTCTGCTGGCGGGCATTTTCGATCTGAGCCACATTACGGCTCGCCGCGATTGTCCAAAGCAGATGATCGTCCCGGTCTCTCTCCCCCGTGTCATTTCCGAGCGGCAGCAGCGCTTCGCCCCGGCCGGCTCCAGCCTTGCCGCAGGTATCCGGCAGAAAGACAATATTCGCTTCAAGCCCCTTGGCGCCATGAATGGTCATGACACGGACTTCGTTGCGCCCCTGCTCCATGTCGCGCTTGATTTCGGTGCCCGAATTGCGAATCCAGCCGAGGAAGCCTTGCAATGACGGCGGCTCCATATCGTCGAAGCGCAGCGCCATGTTGAGGAACTCATCGATTGCGTCTCCCGCCTCCGGGCCGAGCCGCGCAATCATACGCTCCCGGCGCTCGCCGGCGAGCAAGACGCCGGCGTAAAACTCGTAAGGAGGCGTAAGGTCGGCACGGGCGAGCCATTTCGACAGCCAGCCGGCGGCTGCCGCGAAACTTTCGCTTTCGGCCGCTTTCGCCTTAAGCGCGTCCCAGAAGAGGCCGCGGCGGCCATAACCGATTTCGAACAAATCTTCATCCGTTAAATCGAAAAGCGGGCTCTTGAGAACCGTCGCCAGAGCCAAATCGTCCTCAGGCATCAGCAAGAACTCGCCGAGAACGATCAAATCCTTCACCGCCAGTTGGTCGGCAATCTTGATCCGGTCGGATCCCGCCACCGGAATGCCGCGCGCCTTCAAAGCACGGATCATGGGAACGGCGAAGGGCTCCCGCTTCCTGACGAGGATGGTAATGTCGCCGGGCTCGATCGGCGTGCCCCGCGACTCCAATATCGTCTTATTCTCCAGCCAATAGGCGATCTTCCGGGCAATGCGGTTTGCGAGAACCACCGCAGGTTCATCGGCAGCGCGATCATCCAGTGGCGACCACGGATCGCCGCCCATCTCATTCTGCGCGGTTTCGGTATCCCAGATCTCCACCAGCCCGAATTGTCCCTGACGAAATGCATAGTGCTCCACGGGATTGCCTAAGACGTCAATCCCCGAAAGCGCTTCAGGGCCTGCAAAGACCCGGTCAACCGCGTCCAGAACCGCCGATGTCGAGCGGAATGACAATGTCAAAGGGACACGATGCCAATTCCGGCCGGCATGCACTGATTTCCTTGAAAACCGCTCACCCATATCGGCGAATTTTTCCGGCGCCGCGCCCTGAAAGCCGTAGATCGACTGTTTTTCATCGCCGACCGCGAAAACCGTACGGGCGACGTTCCGTGCCGATTCACCTGAAAAAAATTCATCGGCCAGATATTCGACGACGTCCCAGGCTTTCGGGCTCGTGTCCTGCGCCTCGTCGATTAGAATATGATCGATGCCGCCATCAAGCTTATAAAGTATCCAGGCCGCTGCCTGCGATTTATCGAGCAGATCAAACGTTCTCGATATCAAATCATCGAAATCGAGCGCCGATCGTTTTGCCTTCTCATCTCGGTAATTTCGTAAAACCGCTTCGGCGAGGCGGACGAAAGCTGCGCTTGAACGGGCCAGCAGGAGAGCGCTGAATTCCTGTGTCAGGCCATGAATGACAGTCTGGGCGGAGGCTAGGCGGTCAGCGACGTCCGGTTGCGCTTCCTGTAAGCCTTTGGTTACGAGCCTTTTGCGCGGTGCATGCTCCTTCGTCAGAAAAGCGGCAATGAGTGCCTCGGCGCGATGGCGGACGGTCTTCGCGTTCCGGGCTGCGGTCAAATGAGCCGCAAATGCCTGGTCCGACCTTTTGCCTGCCGCCAGGAGAGCCGCCGCCTCGTGCAAGTACTGGTCATCGAGGACGGCGGCCATCTCTTCGAGCAGGCCCGCTTCACTCACGTTGGCCCGGACGCCCAATGTCTTACAAAGCGCGCCCTCCAACGCGTCGAGGCGATCCTTATCTGCGACCACCGCTTCAAGCGCATCCCGCAGCCGGTCCCGGTCCGTAAGTGCGAGCCGCAAGAGCTCGTCAAACCGGTCTTCGCCGGCGTTTGCGATCACGGTTTTGAGGGCCTCTACGAGCGCGCCTTCTGTAGCCGAAGTGGCCCGCGTTAAGACCTGCTCGATTGCCGCGCGGCGAAGGCGGGTTTCTTCTTCCGAATCCAATACGGAAAAGTGCGGCGCGACCCCGGCTTCCAAGGGGAACCGCTGTAACAGCCGTTCACAAAAAGCGTGAATGGTCTGAATCTTGAGGCCGCCCGGCGTCTCAAGCGCCTGGGCGAAAAGGCGGCGCGCGTAGCTGAGCGTCTCGCGATCGGGAACATGCACCATCAGCTTTTCCAGGCTGGATGATAAGTCCTCATCCGTGATGACGGCCCAGCGTGCAAGCTCCTCGAGCAGGCGATTGGCCATTTCCGACGCTGCGGCCTTGGTGAATGTGAGGCAAAGAATGCGCTCGGCGCGCGTCCCCGAGAGCAACAGCCGGAGGACCCGATGGACCAGGACATAGGTCTTGCCGGTTCCCGCATTGGCGGAGACCCAGGCCGAGGCGAGCGGATCGGATGCCTTCGCCTGATTGCGGTCGGTCGTTCGTTTTATCGCCGCGAGATCCATGGTCTCAGCCTTCTGCCGCCGCCAGGACAGCCCATTCCTCGGCGCGGGCAAGCTGGGCATATACATCATAACGATAGTCGAAGCCCGACCGGCGGGCCGCCCGATATGGCGCCGAAGCATCGTCATAGCGGGCGACGAGCCCCTTTAGTCCGTCGAGGGCCTGTTCGGCAAGTTCTTCTGCTGATGCCGTCTTAATCGTGCGCTGCTCGCCGGCCGGGTCGCCGCCCGAGGCCGAGATATACCGCAGACTTGAAACGGGATGGGCGCCGACTTCCGCAAATCCGCCCGAGCGCGCAATGGCGGCTTCAAGGGGCAATTGTGGCGCCCGCAGGCTGACGACCGCACTGTTCGCGGGCAATGCGCCCGTTTTATAATCGTAAAGGATCAAACGTCCGGAGTCGTCAAAATCGATCCGGTCGGCACGCCCGGTCAGCGCAAACTCTCCGGCGGGTGCCTCGAATTTCAATATGCCGGAGATCTCGCTGAACATTTTTGTAATGTTTCTCCGCCTCGCGCCCTCCGTTTCCGCGAACCAATGCGCAAAACGCTCGAAGCGCGGCCGCCAAAACGCCGCAACCCGCGGATGCGCACTATATTCGGCCATGATTTCATCGGCGATGGCGAGCAGCGCTTCCGCGATTTCGTTCGGAAGGCGGTCCGGATAGCGCTCTGTGAACCGGTGCATCGCCCGGTGAATGATGCGGCCGCGAAGTGCGGCATCGGGGCCAGCCCCCAATTCCGGCAGAGGCTCGAGGCGCAAGACATGGCGCGCAAAGGTAGCGTAGGGATTGGCGATCCAGGTCTCGATCTCCGTGACACTCAATTTACGCGGCCGCGCCGCGATTGGCGGCGCCGGCGACGGCGCTTCAACGCGGTCCCGCGTCTCGATTCTATCGCGCGCGCGCGCCCAGCCGAGCCAAGGCGTGCCACCGGGCGGCGCCAGTTCCGGTTTCAGGCCGATGCCATCCAGAAACGCTTCCATTCTCAAAAGCCAGCGCGAGGCAACCGTCGGCACGCCGTCGACCTTCGCCGCACGCGTCAGATAGACTTCGCCGGCCCCGAGGAGCTGGCCAAAATCCTGGGCCGAATAACCGATATGCTGCTCCGGAACCGGCAGGCCGAGTTCCTGGCGCATGGGCCGGCTGAGCCAGGGATCCGCGTTTGTGGCCTGCGGCCAGGTTCCTTCATTGAGGCCGCCGAGAATGACAATATCGGTGTGTTGCAGCCGCGCTTCGAGCGGCCCCCAGATAAAAAGCCGGGGGTGAACGGGCGTCTGTGCGCGCAAGGCCACCCCTTGCACGAGGCTCCGGTAAAGATCCGAATAATGCGCGGGCTCTATTTCAGGCGCCGGCGCGGCGCGATCAAGCAGGCCGGTCAGGAAGACGGCCAGCGTTTCACCCGCTTCGCCGCTCCAGATAGCGTCGCTGCTGCCTTCGGCGTCGCGGGCGAGCGTTTCGGCGACGGCGATATGGACGTCCGCGAGGTCCTGTAGCGGTTTTTTTCGCCCCGATTCAATCAGCGCTGACCATGGCGCGAAGGCTTCCTCGATGCGCCCGATGAGATCTTCGACCCGTGACCAATCCCGCTCCCTGAGGCGCCGCAAAACCTGAGTCCGCAAATGTCCGCCCGTAACATCCGACCGTGTCCGGCGGATCGCAGGACCGATAGCCGCCAAACCCTCTTCAAGGCGCGGCTGGCGGAGGCCTGTAAGTTCGAGGACACGCGCCGCGGCCCGGATCTCGCCGGCCTTAAAACCAAGTTTCGTGAGCGGGTGCTTCAATAGCGCCATCAGTTCCGATGGCGCGAAATTGGCGTTTACCGCACCGACGACGTGAGCCATGAAAGTTCCTGGCACGGTCTTGGCGAGTGGGCGGCCCGCCGAATCATCGACCATCAAACCCCATTTCAGCAGACGTGCCGAGACGCGCCGCGCCAGGATACGGTCAGGCGTGACCAAGGCCGCCGTCTTGGCGGGAGTTTCCACGGCATGGCGCAGGATCAGTGAAACGACTTCGGCTTCATCCTGCTCCGTCGGCGCGGTAATTGTCGAAACCGATCGCAGCGTCTCGCGGACTCTGTCACGGGTGCCGGCGTCTTCGCTTTTGCAGTTCCAGAGATGCGTTGTGACCGCCGGCCGCATGGTCTCGCTCACCAGACGCAGACGGGCGCTTGACGCAGCATCGGGCTCGGTGCCAGGCACAGGCTGAACCTCTGACCGGTCAACACCGAGCGTGTCCAATAACTTCTTCATCGTGAATTGTGGGTGCTCGGGATGACCGTCGGATATTGCGTTCCAGCTCTCCTCATCCAACTCCAAATCCAGTCCGGGAAGAACGACCGCCCCTTGCGGCAGGCTTGCGATCGTCTTTAGGAGGATGGCGGCGGCGGGGATGCTGCCGGTAATACCGGCAGCAATTACGGGAGCACCGGGGGGATTGGCGGCGAGACGGCTTGCTTCGGCGAGAAGCAGGCGGTTGCGCCTGTCCATCGAGGTGATCAGTCCGCGCTCTCGAAGATAGGACGGCCAGTGCTCCGTCACAATTTTCAGGAAATCGAGCGTGAGCTGCCAGTGCTGGGAAAACGACTCCGGGACAATATCGTTAAGCCGGCCTAAATCGCCGTTTTCCGTTTCCAGCATGTCCAGAAAGCCGCCCAACTCGCGCGCGAGCGCCGAGGCTTGCGCCGGTGTGGCGGCGAACAGCGTGCGATAAGGACCTTGGAAGTCCTCTTTTGCCCTCTTGTTCATCGTCTCCGACCATCGCAATACCATCATGGTTAATATGAGATGACGCTCCATGGCGGACACTGCCGGCGGAATAGAAATCGCCGCCTCCCGCGAAATAGCCTCCTCCGGCGGCGGCTCGATGAGTGATGCGTCCTCATCGACTTCGCCGACAGGCTGAATAGAGGGCAAAAGAAGGACCTCCCGTTCCGAGGCGCGCAGAAAGGCTTCGCGGATGACGCGGCAGGCGCGGCGCGTCGGAAGCAGCAATGTCATTGCCGTGAGATCCAGCATAGCGGGCGGCGAGCGTCCGGGCTCAGGCAGGTTGCCGGCAAGGACCGCTTTTGCCAAGCCATCGAGAAAGGATGTGGTCTGGGCAATCGTATAAATACGCGCACGCGCTTGCCGTTCAGCCGCTATCATTCCGCTCTCCTCAAGGCGCAGGTCTCAACACGCCGCCAGTACGGCCTCCGCCTCCTTCAACGCCGACGGCATTCCGACATGCATCCAAATGCCTTCCTGGCGCAGGCCGAAGAGCCGGCCTTCCTCGATAGCGCGGTCCCAAAGCATATTGAGCGAAAACGGGCCATCGGGACAATCGGCAAAGTTTTGAGGCCGATTCATGGAGACCCCCGCAAAGGCGAAGGGCACGATTTCCCGTTCGGCGCGTCGTCTGATAAGGCCGTCCGGGGCCATGGCAAAATCTCCGCGTCCGTAATAGCCAACGCTCATGGTGACCGGCGCCAGCAGCAGCAACGCATCCATTCTGTCCGGATCCCAGGCCGCCGATAGACGTCCAAGATTCTTGCTCGCGGCCTCGATCCAAACAGAATCCGAATTGTGAACAAAGAAGTCTTCTTCCCCCAAGAGAGGCAGAGCCTTCTTTACCGCGCCGCCGGTGTCGAGAAGCATATCCCGTTCGTCGGAGATTTCAATTCTCGGCGAAGCGCGCTTGGAAAGATGGGCCTCGAGCTTGTCGGCGAAATGGTGAACATTGACGACAATGGATTCCACTCCGGCCTCGCCGAGCCGGTCAAGAACATGATCAATGAGGGCCTTGCCGCCAAGCCGCACAAGCGGCTTGGGAAGATCGTCGGTCAAGGGGCGCATACGGAGCCCCTTGCCGGCACTTAGAACCATTGCACGTTTCGGAGACGACATAACCTGCGGACTATCCTTAGCAGGGCGCGCCATGAGCATGGCTAAAATTGCGGAATTTCATCGCGCATCGAGTCTGGGAAATTGGAATCGAACCAAGCTTTAAGAGCTCCCAGGTCCGGGTGGCGCAAATCACGTTCGAGATATCACCAAATGCGCGGAATATGCGCCAAATAGGCGCGCTTACTGTCCCTGAGGGCGAGGCGGACGAATATTCCGAGTATCTTGGTATTTCGCTGCGCACCGAGAATGGCATAAGAAGCCTTGAATTTCGAAACCTCAAACGAAGTATCCTTCCGCCGGCAGGCCTCACAGTAATTTGCAAATAGCAGGTCTTCAAGTGCCTCTGGAATATCCAGGCGTGCATCCTGAAGAAGCGAGACGAGATCATAGGCAGCCGGTCCGCGCACGGCATCCTGAAAATCTATCACGCCGACCTCTGCCGCGCCGGCATTATTCTCAAGAGCGAACAGGTTCGGCGAATGGAAATCGCGCAGCACCCAGCCCTTCCGGCCCTTGAGCACCCGCTCGAAAAGAGGCGTCCATATGGCGATAAAGTCTCTTTCCGTTTCCGCTGTCGCTGCCGCGCCTTTAAGGGCACGCCAATACCAGTCGATAAGAAGCATGACCTCGGCAGAGAGCGCACCCACGTTATAGTCCGGCAAATGGTAATGGCTGCCGTCCGGCAGGCCAATCCTGTCGGGAACGGCCGAATTGCGGAGCGCCGCCAACACTTCCGCGGCCCGGCCATAAATACCGCCAAGAGGCGTGCCGGCGGCGATTGCGGCCGCAAAGATGAGATCGCCTAAATCTTCGAGCACGACGAAGCCGTTTTCGAGATCGGTTGCGTGGATTTCGGGAACCCTGACGCCTGCCGCACGCAATGCAGCCGCGATGGCAACGAACGGCCTGATGTCTTCGGCAAGATGTGCAATCGCGCTATAAGGCCTGCCGTTCTTCAGCGGCGGCCCGTCCGGCTGTTTTGGCGCATCCATCAATATGGCGCGGCGGTCTTTTTCGGCGAGGCGAATATATGCCCTCGTCGAGGCATCTCCCTGCAAATAAGTGCGCCGCGCTCCCGCCCAGCCGGCGCGCAGCAAAAAGGCGTTCATCAATTGGAAGCGGGTGAGCCGCGCCGACATGGCTCCTTTGCCGATGAGCGTGATCCGACGCGCGCCCAGCCCGACACACTCCTCGAAGACCATCTCCAGTCTGTCTTCAGGTAACAGGGCGGCGGCCCGTTCCGGCCATTCGACCAAGGTCAGGCCGTCGTCAAGTGTCTCCTCGAAACCCAATTCCAGCGCCTCGGATGCGTCCGTCAGCCGATAAAAATCGTAATGATGGACGGTCATACGCGGCGTCTCATAGGTCTGTAGAAGCGAAAAAGTCGGGCTCGGAATCTCAACGTCCTCGCCATCGTCCATGAGTGAGCGGATAAGGGCGCGGGCAAAAGCAGTCTTTCCCATGCCAAGTTCGCCTTGCAAGGCCAGGAAATCGCCCGGCCGGATGACCGCCGCGATCTGCGCGGCCAAACCGGTCAATGCGCCGAGACTGGGAATCTCGATCGTGCTTGAAGCCATTACGCGGTCGCCGTCACCTTCTCCCGAATGCCCTGTCTTTCGGCTCGATGGCCGTTCGCGTCAAGCTCTCCCGGTGAGGGCGTCGGCATCGAAGCCGGCGTCACTCCAAATTCCGGAAAGCGGACGGTGATCGATGTACCGGCACCGGGCTTGGACCTCAAGATCACATCGCCGCCATGCAGTTCGGCAAGGCTTTTGACGATCGACAGGCCAAGCCCGGCGCCGCGATGTTTGGACCCCTGCGAACGGCTCTCGAACCGCTCAAAGACGGCGTCATGAAATTCTTCGGGGATCCCGCATCCTTGATCAACAACCGAGAAGGTAATCATGTCTCCGTCCCGCTGACAGATGAGTGTAATGCGGCTTCCGGGTTCTGAGAAACCGATTGCATTGGAGAGCAGATTATAAAGGATCTGTGTGATACGCGTTCCATCGCCCAAGAACTCTTTGACCGATTGTTCTACGCGAATATCGAGGCCGAGCTTCGCCCGCACGAGCCGCTCTCGAACGCCAAGGGCCGCCGAGCGGATAACGTCCTCGACCTTGACATTTCTAAGATTCAGTCCAAGGGCGCCGGCATCGATTGTCGCCAGATCGAGGATATCGTTGATGATCGATAGAAGCGTGGCGCTGGACGCGCGGATGTCACCCAAATATTCCTTTTGCTTGTCATTGAGAATGCCGATCTTGGTATCCGCCAGCAAATCGGAGAAACCGATAATATTCGTCAATGGGGTCCGTAACTCGTATGACACGTTTTGGATAAAGTCGTTCTTCAATCTGTTCGCCGCTTCAAGTGCCTCATTGCGCTCGATCAGCATCTTCTCGACGCGTTTTGAGTCGGTGACGTCGACATTGGTAAACAGCGTCCCGCCGTCAGGCAATGGCTGGCAGGCATAGTCGATAACGCTTTCATCGGCGCGATCGAGCTGGCCCTCGAAATTCTGCCGGTGGTCGTCGATCGCGGTCACCGCGCGCTTCAGCTCCGTCCAGACGGAATTGTCATCATGCAGGAAGCTGCAAAGTTTGATGACGTCATCTATATGCGGCCGTTTCTTGAGGTCGTGGATGTTGAGCTTCCATATTGCCGCGAATGCGGGATTGAACAGCGTCAATCGTCCGTCCGTCGCAAACACGGCGACGCCTTCCGTTAGGTTTTCCAGCGTCTTTTCCTGGACATGAAACAGAGAATTATAACGACTTTCAAGGGCGAGCCGCTCCGTTGCGTCATCAAAGAGATATGTTACGCCGCCATCGGGACGCTGTTCCGCGACCACATGGATGGACCGTCCGTCGGGAAGGTGCCACCAATCCTCGCGCGCTTCGCTGCTCTGATAGTTCTCGAGAAACTTTGCCTTCCACGCACGATAATCTGCCTGCTCCGGCAGAAACCGAAGGGCACGCAGGCGATCGAGGATTTCACCATCCTTGGGCCCGGACTCCAGCCATTGATCCTCCAACCCCCAAATATCCAAATAGGCCTGATTGAAGAATGTCAGCCGTTGATCCGGGCCGAATATTGCGACCGCCGTGGAAACGCGATCAAGGGTTCGTGCGTGCGCGGCGATATGGCGGTCGAGATCCCCCTTGACCGTTTCAAGCGCCGCGACATCCACGGCGAAACCGGCATTGCCGCTGCCGAGCGGAACTCCGATGACATCGAACGTCCGCCGCTCGCCGGCGACAATCGTCCGCAACCTTTCGCGATAGGTGTCGCCTCGCAACAATGCGGTTTCAACCGCCTCCCTCTGGCGCGCCTCGAGAAGTTCCATCTGCTGCTTGACCACGGCGGAGCGATCGGCGGCTCCGACAGCCATGACGTAAGCGTGGTTCACCCAATCGACCTTGCCGTCCGCGCCACGAAACCAAACGGGCATCGGAATGGCTTCGAGCAAGGTCCGGTATGCTTTGATAAGGTCACCGAGCCGATTGTGCTGCTCGCAGATCTGCGCCAGTTCGAGACGCCTGCCGGCCAGATCCCGAAATTTCAGAATCAGGCGGCCACCGGCGGCCCGTCCATCGGCTTCAAGATAGGCGCCAACGGTCGTCTTGAGCATGACATTGAAGGGGTCGCCATTTTGGAACAGCGAGTTCAATCCGCCTTCCAATTCACTTGCTGACTCGGGCATCATCCAACTGCGAAATTTCAGAAGTTGGGCGGCGTCGGCGGGCGCGCCAAGACTTTGATCCAGGTTGTTGGCGATCAGATGAGGTTTGCCCGAGTCCTCCCAGAATATCAGGATCTGGGGTTCGGCCTTGAAGATCGCTTCAGCGGCCTGCAAACCGCGTTCCAGCGCATCGACTTTTGCCACCGCCTGAGTCTGAGCGCGCCGGGCCCTGCGCGTCGCCTGCAGAAAGAACAATGCCGCCAATATTGCCACGGCGATGACGCCGGAGAGAACGCCAACAACGAACAGATCGCGGG
This sequence comes from uncultured Hyphomicrobiaceae bacterium, assembly GCA_964456215.1. Lineage (GTDB taxonomy): Bacteria > Pseudomonadota > Alphaproteobacteria > Rhizobiales > BFAS01 > MnTg02. The sequence goes on along the minus strand of CAYWBS010000033.1, from coordinate 740 downwards.
GATCAAAATCCAACCCCGCATTGGCGAAGCTGCGTGCCGTCACATAAATGAGCAGAATGACCGCAAGCACGCTGGTGGCGATCAGGCTCATGCTGATCGCAATTGAACTCAGCTGTCGCTCCTGCGGATTTAATTGCCCATCCTGCCTGCGCTCAGCAAGCATCGTTTTCGCTCCAAATCAGCCTCCGATGATCTGTACGCGAAACCCAATTTTCCCACGCTCTATCCGGCGCGAGTGTCTATTTTTTCTAGGCGAATCAGATGGTAGCTTATAGAGAGCGGCTGATAAATCCTAGGACCGGCTTGCCCTTTTTCAGGAATTGGCGCCGCTGAAGGGCTCTCAGACCCGGTACGGCGCGCTGCTGCGCTGTTTTTGCCACAACAATTGTCGGCCCGTTCGCGTTTATCCGATCAATAGCGGTAATAATCCGGCTTGAACGGCCCGTTCACCGGCACGCCGATATAAGCCGCCTGGCTTTGGCTAAGCACCGTCAATTTCGCTCCGAGCCGGTCGAGATGCAGAGCCGCGACTTTTTCATCGAGTTTTTTCGGCAGCACGTAGACTTCTTTTCGATAGCGCTCCGGATGTTGCCAGAGCTCGATCTGCGCTAGGACCTGATTGGTAAAGGACGCGCTCATGACGAAGCTTGGGTGCCCGGTCGCACATCCCAGATTGACGAGCCGTCCCTCGGCCAGCAGGATTATGCGTTTTCCGTCCGGAAACTCTACCTCATCGACCT
>CAYWBS010000032.1:388-12746 GCA_964456215.1 uncultured Hyphomicrobiaceae bacterium | reverse complement strand
TCAGCAGTAACCGGACAATTTGAGCTTATTGCGAAAGAGAGACTTTCCGGCTCATCGTAACCCTTTGGAGGGAGACGATGACCGAGAGAAACCCTCTCGGCACTGTTATCGTGTCAGGGTATTGGCCGGCACGGCCTCGAAGTCCAGCGGCTTCGACGCCCTGGCGGCGGCCGGCCGAAACATCGCCGACCCGATCATGAAAGTGGCGGCGCCAAAAGCGAGACCTCCGCTCAGGAAGCCCCGGCGCGACATCACCCTTGCCGGCATGTGGTCAAATTCAATTATCATAGGAGGTGGATCTGCACAGAAGTCGAAAGCATCAAGAAACAGGTCGCTCTTACGACTGTCTTTCAAGACCTGATTTTCTCACATCACTCAAAGGAACCCGTAACGCAATAGCACGACATCGCTAAATCAAAATTGACACGTCTTAGTCCTGGACTTGAATTATAACATTCCAAAGACAGCCCGGCGATGCGACCCATGGCGCACCATGCCGGCTGCTCTTAAACCGAATGTCACTCCTATGAAAGAAATTCCTGGCAGAGCCAACGTCGATCCCTTAAGCATGCGCTCTCAGGAATATTTCCACGAGGCAGCGTGAGAATGAAGCGAATGAAATTAACGGATGAGGTCACGGTCGGCTCGGCGATGCAAGCCGAGGATTTTGCCGAAGCGGCGGCGGAGGGGTTCAAATCAATCATCAACAATCGCGCCGGGACGGACAAGAATCTGATCGTCACACCGGCCGAGGAATCCGCGCTCGCCGCGGAACACGGCCTTGAATACCGCCACATCCCGATGACCAGCGGCACCATCTCGATCAAGGCATCCGTTCAATTCGCGAAGGCGCTTGAAGAGCTGCCGAAGCCCATTCTCGCCCATTGCGGCGGCGCGACGCGGTCGGCAATCCTCTGGGCCCTCGCTCAGGCTCCCGGCGAGCTCGAAGTGGAAGAAATTCTGGATAGGACGGCCGGCGCCGGCTTCGATCTCACCCAGCACGCACCCCTGCTCAGGGGCCTCAAGGAGGACGCAAAACGAGAAGATCGGTGAACGGACATCTTTTCGTCCGGTTGGGGCGCCATAGTCAAATTCGATTTCCGATCAAATTTTTGATCGCTGATGATTTTCAACTCGAGGCCACATAATTGCAATTTCCGTGACGTCGCAAATTCCCCCGGCGTCTCCAACCCGAATATGAGATTACAGATGACTTTGTTCAGTGGATGTGCGCGTCCATGCCTCCTTGTTCTTGCAGTTGTGTTTTTCGCCGCCACAGGCGTCCCCATGACCGCAACCGCGGGCGAACTTCTCGATTTCGAACTTATTCAGGGCAAATGGACCGGATTCGGCTGGTTCATATTCGGCGCGACCGAGCGCCAGCGCGCCAGATGCGAAGCGGTCATCCAGGCGAACGGTGGTCCGGACCGGGGAAGTATGGACCTCAAATGCACAAGCGAGAGTCTCGATATCGATGGCAAAGCCTTCGACATTACCCTCAACGGCGCTACCGCCACGGGAAAATGGGCGCTGATAAGCCATGAAATCGACGGGACGCTCACCGGCAGCGTCACCGAAAACAGCCTGTCGATACTGCTCAGACCGAACTTGGAGCGGGATCGGGACTATGGCGCCAATTTTTTCTCCATATTCGAGAACAAATGCCACGCGACCATGAAAATTGCCGTGCGCTCGCCGATCGACTTGAAGAAGATCAATTTGTCCGTAAGGCGCTGTTGACAGGTCACATTACGCGGTTTTCCGACGGCTTCCACCTACGACAAGTGATCAATATCATTGCCGGCGGCATGCATCGTCGGCGCGCACCAACGCCTTCAAAAAGCCAGCGCGTTCACTCCCCGGCGAGCAGCTTCGGTTTGTCTGCCGGGGCCGGCTTCTTGGCCGCCAGTTCCCGCTTTTCGATGATCTTGTCGGCCTCGCGGTCGAAATCGAGGGTTTCAATTCTGCGGCCGCGCGAGGCGATCTTGTCGGATGATGTCAGGATCTGCTCAATGTCCTTATTTGCCTGGCCGAAATGGCGTTGCAGGTTCAACGTGCGGTCGCGAAGCCTGTGCAGATCGTTCATCAGATTGGTCACCTCGCGCTTGATAAGGCCGGCGGCCTCGCGCATCTGCACGTCCTTCATGATTGCCTGCATGGTTTGCACGGCGAGCATCAGCATATTCGGCGAAGCAACGATGATACGCGCCCGGTAGGCCTTTTGAATGAGATCGGGGAAGAATTCGTGCAAATCGGCATAAACCGCTTCCGAGGGCACGAACAGGATCGCCGTGTCCTGGGTCTCGCCCGGCAGGAAATATTTCTCGGCGATATCATCGATATGCCTGCCGACATGAATGCGCACTGCCTTCGCCGCTTCTTTCTGGCTCTCCTCCGACCGCGACGTGCGAAACGCCTCGAAGCCTTCCAGGGGAAATTTGGCGTCGATGACAATCCCCGCTGGATTTCCGGGCAAATGCACCAGACAGTCCGGACGCTTGCCATTCGAAAGCTGTGCCTGAAAGGTGTAGGAGTCCCGCGGCAGGCCGTCCTTGATGATCGCCTCCATGCGCCCCTGACCAAAGGCGCCGCGCGCCTGCTTGTTGGCGAGTATGTCCTGCAGGGTGACGACCTTGCTGGACAGCTCCGTGATATTGCGCTGAGCGGTATCGATCACCGCCAGCCGCTCCTGCAACTGCGCCAGGCTGTCCGTCGTCTTCTGCGTTGTTTCCTGCATATTATGGCCGAGTCTGTGGGAGACGTTGTCAAGACGCTCATGAAGGGCGCGCGACACTTCCGATTGGCGCGTCACGGTGATTTCCGCAAGCGTCTGCAAACGGCCTTTCAACTCCGCCATTTCCGTTTCGAAAGCGTAAGCGCGAAGCGCCTGATCCCTGGCCTCCAGTGCCCGGGAATTGTGTTGCCGCAAGATGATGATCAAAAGTGTTATCAACAGAACAACGGTCAGCCCCGCCAATCCGGCCAGCAAGGCAAGCGGGTCCAGCGTCAGTTGATGAACCGGTAACGACTCGAATTTCATAACGTAATCCATGATTTATCCCGCAATCCGTGAATATAGATCGATTCGCCCCCTTAATAAGATCAAAAGGTGAACATTTGATGGCCTGCCCCCAGATATTTGCCCGTTAATCCGGACGGAAACCAATGACGCGGGCGCCCGAATGCTATTGATTTCAGGTGGCGATCGGAAGGAGCCGAACATGACATCCAATACCGGCCTGCCGGGCCAGGATCCGCGGCCCGCGAAACAGCAATTCGCCTCGGACAATTATGCCGGCGTCTGCCCGGAAGTGATGACGGCGACCGAGCGCGCCAACGATACGGGGCACGAGCTCGCGTACGGCGACGACCGCTGGACCGGCATTGTCTGCGACCGGATGCGCGAGCTCTTCGAGACCGATTGCGAGGTTTTTTTCGTCTTCAACGGGACCGCCGCGAATGCGCTGTCGTTGGCCTCCTTGTGCCAATCCTATCACGCGGTGATTTGCCATGACCATGCCCATGTCGAATTGGATGAATGCGGCGCGCCGGAATTTTTCTCCAATGGCTCAAAATTGCTCCTTGTGGAAGGGAGAAACGGCAAGCTTACGCCGGAAGCGCTCGAAGCGCAGGTGACGGCGCGGACGGATATTCATTTCCCAAAGCCGAAAGCAGTGTCGCTGACGCAGGCGACCGAGTTCGGAACGGTTTACGCCGCGGAGGAGGTTGGGGCATTGAGTGAGATTGCCAAACGTCATGGCCTCAAGGTCCATATGGATGGCGCCCGGTTCTCCAACGCCGTCGCCGCCCTTGACGTCCGCCCGTCCGAAATCAGCTGGCGGGCGGGCGTCGATGTCCTCTGTTTCGGCGGTACTAAAAACGGTCTGGCGACAGGGGAGGCTGTCGTTTTCTTTGACAAGGACCTTGCCGAGGATTTCGCCTACCGGGTCAAGCAGGCCGGACAACTGTGTTCGAAGATGCGGTTCATCTCCGCGCCCTGGCTGGGGCTGCTCGATAACGACATATGGCTAAAGAACGCCCGCCACGCCAACGCCATGGCAAAGAGGCTCCTTGAGCGGATGGAACCGCTCGCCGATGTCGAAATACTGTTTCCGGCAGAGGCCAATGCGGTTTTTGCCCGCATCCCCGAGGACGCCAAAAAGGCGATGTGGTCGAAGGGCTGGCGGTTTTATGACTTTATCGGCAGCGGTGGCTGCCGGTTCATGTGCGCATGGGATACGAGCCCGGAGGCGGTCGATCAATTCGCTGCCGATCTCGTGGAGTGTTGTGCGGTACCGGCCGGCGATCTCCGTCGCAAATGAACCGGATCTTGGCGCGCCGGCCGCCCTTCCTGTGGCGGAGCGCCCGCCCGGGCCTGTTGATCGCCGATCCTGCTTGGTTGACCGCTTCCCTTCCTTTCCTTATGTGACGGATATGACAAAATGTGACGGATATGACAAAGCTGGAAATCATTAAAGTCCCCGATCCGCTGTTGCGGACAGTGAGCGCGCCGGTCGAGCGGGTTGACGATGAAATCCGGAAGCTCCTGGATGACATGCTTGAGACCATGTATGCGGCGCCGGGCCTTGGACTCGCCGGCGTGCAGGTCGCCGTGCCGAAGCGCGTCATGGTCATGGACATCGCCAAAGATGACGAGCCGAAAAATCCGATTTCCCTGATCAATCCGGAAATACTCGAACGCTCGGAGGAGATGCGCGTCCATGAGGAGGGATGCCTGTCTCTGCCGGAGGTGTTTGCCGAAATCGAGCGTCCGGCAGCCTGCCGCGTGAGCTACGTGGACCGCGACGGGAATGCGCGGGAGATGCTCTTTGAAGATTTGTTGTCCACCGTCGTACAGCATGAGATCGATCATTTGAACGGCGTTCTTTTCATCGATCATTTGTCGAAGCTCAAGAGGGACATGATTATCAAGAAATATCTCAAGGCGCAGAAGGACGAGACGGTCGCCTGAGGCCCCGGCACAATGATTTGAGAGGTTTCCGCCTGAGCCAATGCTGCGCGTTATCTTTATGGGAACGCCGGATTTCGCCGTACCGGCGCTTTCGGACATTTTGAATGCCGGTCATGGGGTTGCCGCCGTTTACACGCAGCCGCCGCGCCCGGCGGGCCGTGGCATGGACCCCCGCAAATCGCCTGTTCATGAATTAGCGAAAAAATCGGGAGTGCCGGTTTTCACGCCCGAACGCTTCAAGGAAGCTACCGAGATTGAGATCTTTCGCAATCATGGCGGAGATGTCGCGGTCGTCGTCGCTTATGGGTTGATCCTGCCAAAGCCCATTCTTGACGCGCCTGCCAGTGGGTGTCTCAATCTTCATGCCTCGTTGCTGCCGCGCTGGCGCGGCGCCGCGCCCATTCAGCGCGCCATAATGGCGGGAGACAAGGAGACCGGCGTCATGGTCATGCGCATGGACGAGGGGCTCGATACCGGCCCGGTTTGTCTGGCCGAACATATCCCTATCGGGCCGGATATGACGGCGGGGGAACTCCATGATCTGACCGCCCGTCGCGGCGGTGATTTGGTGGTTCGCGCCCTCGCGGCTCTCGAGAGAGACACTCTCCACTGCGAACCGCAGGCGGGCGAGGGGATAACCTATGCCGGAAAAATCGGAAATGCGGAGACACATATCGACTGGAAGCGCCCGGCAGCCGATGTACATAATCACATTCGCGGGCTCAGCCCCCGGCCCGGCGCCTGGTTCGCATTGGACCTCGGCGGGAAAACGGAGCGCGTGAAAGTGCTTCGCTCGGAACACGCCGCCGGCTCAGGGGCGCCGGGCAAAGTGCTTGACGACGCTTTGACGGTCTCCTGCGCCTCGGGCGCCGTCCGCCTCGTTGAACTGCAGCGCGCCGGCAAAAAAACCATAGACGCCGATGCCTTCCTTCGAGGCCTGAACATTGCGCCGGGGACAAGATTGCAGTGATTGCGGCGTGCGACGGTATCGAAATCCGGGATCTGGAACTCTCTGACCACGACTCTGTCAGAATTCTCATTACCCAAGCGTTTGGCCAAGCCGATGAAGCGGATCTGGTGGCCGCCATCCGGCAAACGGGCGATACCCGCTTTGAGCTGGTTGCCGTAAGCGAAGGGGTGCTGACAGGTCATATCATGATTTGCCGCGGCAGGATCGAGACAATGGAGGAAAGCGGTCGGTCCATGCGGGATGTCGCCATCCTCGGCGAAATGGCGGTGGCGCCCGAAAGGCAGAACCGTGGCATCGGCACGGCCCTCGTTCAGGCCGCTCTTGCCAGGCTCGACGCTGTGGGCGCCCCGATCTGTTTTGTCGTCGGGTATCCGGACTATTATCCGAGGTTCGGTTTTTCGGCGCAAGCGGCCGCGCAATTTTCATGCAAATGGCAGGGGCCGGCCTTCATGGCGCGGATCACGCACCCGCAGGATTGGATGCAGTTCGGAGGATTTCTGCATTTTCCCAAGCCCTATGATCGGTTCGAATGACTCATGCCCCGCTATAAGCTCACAATCGAATATGACGGAACGCCGTTTGTCGGCTGGCAGATCCAGGAGAACGGCATCTCGGTGCAGGGCCGGCTTGCCGAGGCCATCGAAAAAATGAGCGGCGAACAAATCGTCCCGGGGGGCGCCGGACGCACGGATGCCGGCGTACACGCTCTCGGCCAGGTAGCGCATTTCGATCTCAAAAAGGACTGGGCAGCGGATACGGTGCGCGACGCCCTCAATGCGCATCTCCGGCCGGACCCGATCTCCGTCTTGGAGTGCCTCCCTGTGGGTAACGATTTCGACGCCCGCTTCAGCGCCACGGCCCGGCACTATCTCTACCGGATCTTGATGCGCCGGGCGCCGCCGGCCCTTGAGCGGAACCGGGTCTGGCAGGTGCCCCGGCTCCTCGACATGGACGCCATGCATGCGGCAGCCCAATCGCTTGTCGGGCGTCACGATTTCACCACCTTCCGCTCGGTCCATTGCCAGGCGAAATCGCCGATCAAATCCCTCGACCGCCTGGATGTCATGCGGGTGGGTGAGGAAGCGCAAGTCGTGGCGTCCGCCCCCTCATTCATGCATCATCAGGTGCGCTCCATCGTCGGATCTCTTAAGCTGGTGGGCGACGGCAAATGGCCGGTTCAATGCCTCGCCGAAGCCCTTGCCGCCAAGGACCGTTCGGCATGCGGGCCGGTGGCGCCGCCGGAAGGCCTTTATCTGCAGCGCGTGGACTACGAGGACTCCGCAAACGCCTCGAAATAGCGGGCGAGAAAACGCTCATAGATCGCCGTCAGCCCGTGCAGATCCGCGACCGAAACGTGCTCATCCACGGCGTGGATCGTGGTGTTGACAAGGCCGAACTCGACCACCGGACAGGTATCCTTGATGAAGCGGGCATCGGACGTGCCGCCGCCGGTCGAGAGCTCCGGGGTGTGGCCGGTCTCTTCCTTTACGACATCGCGAAGCGTCGCCACCAGCAGCCCCGGCTCGGTCAGGAAGCATTCGCCGGTGGCGCGAAACGAGAAGCTATGGCGGAGATCGAAACCGGCCAGCGCCGCGCCGGCAATTTGCCGCAAATGATCTTCGAGGCTCTTCGCCGTATGCTCATCATTGAAGCGGATATTGAACATCGCACTTGCCCGCGCCGGGATGACGTTTTCGGCATCATTGCCGACATCGATACTGGTGATCTCCAGATTGGACGGCGCGAAATGCGCGTTGCCCGCATCCAGCGGTTCGGCAAGAAACCGGTTCAGCACGGCGAGCAGGCCCGGCACGGGATTGGCCGCAAGTTCAGGGTAAGCCACATGGCCCTGCCGGCCGCTGACGGTCAGCACGCCGTTCAGACTGCCGCGCCGGCCGATCTTGATGGCGTCCCCAAGCGCCGCGGGATTGCTCGGCTCGCCGAGCAGACAATGGTCGAGGCGCTCGCCGCGCTCTTTCAGCCAGTGCAGCACCTTTTGCGTGCCGTTGAGCGCCGGGCCCTCCTCGTCGCCGGTGATCAGGAAGCTGATCGACCCCCGCAAATTCCGGCTGCCGCCGCCGAGATAGCGCAAAGCCGCCGCCAGAAAGCAGGCGATGCCGCCTTTCATATCCGCCGCGCCGCGGCCATAGAGGCGCCCGTCGCTGACCTCGCCGCCGAATGGCGGGTGCGTCCAGGAGTGTTCATCGCCCGGCGGCACGACATCGGTGTGGCCGGCGAAACAGAGATGCGGGCTTTCGGTGCCGATGCGCGCATAGAGATTGTCGACATCCGGCGTGCCGGGCTCGGAGAATACCAGCCGGTGGCAGGTGAACCCGGCGCCTTCGAGAGCGGTTTGCAGAAAATCGAGGGCGCCGCCTTCGGCTGGCGTAATGCTGGGGCAGCGGATAAGTTTCCTGGCGAATTCAACCGGATCGGCGGTGTTGAGGTCTTCGGTCATGAAAGCTGGTTTAGGGGAGAAGGACGAACCGGGTCAATGGCAAGAAAACGTGCATACCAGCGGCGACGCCTAATCCGTCCCAGGCTCGGGGCCATATTTATTGGGGCCGTTCGTGCCGCCATAAAAACCGAGTTCTATCGCAAACCATAATCCGAGCGCGACGAAATAACCGAGAATCCAGGTGCCCCAACTATGGATCTGCTGGAGAAGCGGTGTCCAGCCGGTCAGACCGGCAAATGTTTGAATGACCGCGGGCGCCCAAACGAGCGCCGCCAGCCAGGCGGTTTTGTCGCGGTCGTGAAGCCGTTTCGCCACGAGGGCCATGGCGGGATAGAGCAGCGCCAGACTCAATAGGAGCCCATAGGGCCCTAGCTCGGACCAATTCTTGAGAACGCCACTCAGCGGATTGCCGGAAAGAATATTCGGATAGGCGGGGATCGCCAGCGCCGATCCGACGATCATCAAACTGATAATTCCAAACCAAAAGCTCCGCCGTCCGATCCGTCCGTCGAAACCGAAAAATAAATTTATGAGACGGGTCACACGCGCCCCCTGCCGATTTTCGGCTCAGTTTAGGCGGATGACGGCAATTCGGCAATCAGTCCGTCGCGACTCCTTGCGCCGCGGGAGACTGCTTGGAATCGACCTTCGTGAAAAACCGCTATAGGGTCTGAGGGAGAACCTCGTTATCGTAGGAATTGGTGACGCCCATGGATATTGATGCGGTTCTACTTTCGAGGGCCCAGTTCGCCTTCACCGTTGCCGTTCATATCATTTTTCCAAGTTTCACGATCGGGCTCGCGGCATTCATCGCCACATTGCTGCTGCGCTGGCGGATGACGGGCCGTGACCACTTGCACAGGCTGGCACGGTTTTGGACCAAGATATTTGCCGTTTCATTCGCCATGGGGGTCGTATCAGGCGTTGTCCTTTCCTATCAGATTGGGACCAACTGGAGCCGGTTCTCGGTCGTTGTCGGCAATGTTCTCGGCCCTTTGCTCGGCTACGAGGTTTTCACGGCGTTCTTTCTTGAAGCGACCTTCCTCGGAATCATGCTGTTCGGCTGGCGGCGCGTCTCGCCGAATTTGCACATGCTATCGGCGATCCTCGTCGCCATCGGCACATCGCTTTCGGCATTTTGGATTCTCGCCGCCAATAGCTGGATGCAAACGCCGGCAGGTCATGAGATCCGCGACGGCATCGCTTATCCCCTGGACTGGTGGGCGATCATATTCAATCCGAGCTTTCCTTACCGGTTTGCCCACATGTTCACGGCCGCCTATCTGACGACTTCGCTCGTCGTCCTTGCCGTCGGCGCCCGATATTTGATGGCCGGCCGCTATCTGGAGGAAGCAAAAACCATGCTGCGCATGGGACTTGGCATGGTCGCCCTTCTCGCGCCTTTGCAGCTGGTCATCGGCGATCTTCACGGATTGAACACGGCGGAATATCAGCCGGCGAAACTTGCGGCGATGGAATCCCATTGGGACGGTGCAAAACCCGGGGATTTGGTGTTGTTCGCGCTCCCGAACGAGGAAGCACGGCGCAATGATTATGAATTTTCGATTCCGCGCGGCGCCAGCCTGATTATCAAACATGATCTGAACGGCCTTTTCCCCGGCCTCAATGATTTTGCGCCCGGGGACCATCCGCCGGTACTGCCGGTGTTTGTTGCTTTCCGCATTATGGTCGGCCTGGGTTTGGTGATGATCGCCGTTGGACTGGTGGGGGCGTGGCTCTGGGTTCGCGGCAGGCTTTTCCAAACGCGCTGGTATCTGGCGCCGGTCCGCTATGTATGGCCGCTCGGTTTTATCGCCATCCTCGCCGGCTGGTGGGTGACGGAGACCGGCCGCCAGCCCTGGATCGCGACCGAAATATTGAGAACTTCCGATGCGGCTTCGCCCGTCGCCTTCATCAGCGTGCTGATCAGCCTCGTCCTCTTCGTCGTGATTTATACCGGTGTTTTCTCGACGGGCATTTATTACATCAACCGCCTGATCGAGAAGGGCCCGGTGGGGCCGGCGATCGAACCCAAGGAAGCGCTGCCGTCGCGTCCGCTTTCGGCCGCGAGCGAGGCGGCCCGCCAAGCCACCAAACGGGAGAGCTGAGCAATGGATCAGATGGGCTTTTGGCTTCCCCTTGTATGGGCGGGTCTTATCGGTACCGCCGTTGCGCTCTACGTCATTCTCGACGGCTTCGACCTCGGCATTGGCATTCTCTTCCCCTTCAACCGCGAGGAAGAGCGACGCGACGTCATGATGAACTCCGTCGCGCCCTTCTGGGACGGCAATGAAACGTGGCTCGTCCTTGGCGGCGGCGGCTTGCTGGTGGCATTTCCCAAAGCCTACGCGATCATCATGCCGGCGCTTTATTTGCCGGTCATCCTGATGCTGCTCTCCTTAGTTTTTCGCGGGGTCGCTTTTGAGTTTCGCTGGATCGCCAAACCCAACCACGGTCTCTGGGATCTGGGCTTTGCCGGCGGGTCGATTGTGGCCACCTTCATGCAAGGCGTCATTCTCGGCGGTCTTCTGCAGGGAATTCGGGTGAAAGACGGAGCGTTTGCAGGCGGTCCCTTTGATTGGCTAACACTTTTTTCCATCTTTACCGGCCTTGCCATGGTCGCCGGCTATGCATTGCTCGGCGCCACCTGGCTGGTCATGCGCACGGAGGGAAAGATCGCCGAAGCCTCCCGCGCCCAGGCGAAGCGCATTCTTATTCTGGTTCTCCTGGCGATGGCGGTCGTCAGCCTTTGGACGCCGCTCGCTTATGAACGGATCTTCGAGCGCTGGTTCCAACTCCCCAATTTCTTTTACCTGTCACCAGTTCCGATTCTGACCGCCGGCGCCGTGTTGATGTGTTGGCGCGGACTCAATTCAAATCGGGAAGTCGTGCCGTTCCTTGCGGCGATCGCCCTCTTCCTGCTTGGTTATCTCGGTCTTGCGATATCCAACATGCCTTATCTGGTGCCGCCGGTGTTGGACATTTGGGAGGCGGCGGCGGTGCCGAGTTCCCAGCTTTTCATGCTCGCCGGCGTTCTCGTCCTGCTGCCGGTGATCCTCGGCTACACGGTGTTCATCTACTGGACTTTTCGCGGCAAGGTGCGGGCCGGCGAAGGCTATCACTAGAGCCGTTTCAATGACTTCCGAGTCAATTCTGTTTTTCGGCCGGTTTGGTGATCCACATTGTCCGGGAAACAATAGCAGAGGCAAACATTCACCCTTTGAAATCCTGTCTCACTAACAAAATCAATCGAGCGGCAACCGGCGGCGAAGCGAGGCCGGTTGACGGGATTTGAATTTTCGTAAAAGAACGATTTTGTCAAAGAAATGCCCTAACACTTTCTAATTCTTGCCATTTACTCGCCTTTCCTCAGACACTTTCGGCGGTTACCCACAGCTTATCCAACCTGTTTAAGGCGCTGATCGGCCAGATCTCCGCCATATTTCCAAGTACGGCGCGTTTCAATTCAACTGCTCTCAAACTCATAAGGGGGAGAGGAAGATGAAGCGGTTGCGTGGCGTCGTTGTGCTCGCATTTTTGAGTTTGACGGCCTGTCAGACGACAACGGACAATTCACCGGGCTTCAGCGGAAAGAAGGATTTGTTCTCGGCGCTGGTTCACCAGGAAAGCGGCGGCAGGAACCATGCGGTCAGTCACGCCGGAGCTGTCGGCCGCGCGCAACTGACCTTGCCGACGGCGCGGATCATGGCGCGGAAACTCGGCTATCACAAGGTCGCCAGATTATCGAACCGGCAGTTGAGGCACCGGCTTGTGAAAGACCCGCGGCTGAATGAAAAGCTCGGCCGGGCCTACCTTAATGAAGGCCGGCGGAAATATGGCCGCGATGACATTGCCCTCATTTATTACAACGGCGGCCCGAAGGCCGCGAATGCAGCCTTCCGAAGCTGGAAGAGGACGGGACGTTCACAGCCGAATTCGGAGATTTCGCCGGCCGCTG
>CAYWBS010000032.1:0-378 GCA_964456215.1 uncultured Hyphomicrobiaceae bacterium | reverse complement strand
GGCAGTCTATACGGGCGAAACTTATTGCTACGTAAAGAGCATCGCCAGCAAGTCGGGCATTAAGACGGCACCCATTAGCTTGGTGAAAGGCAAGGCCTATCACCGCAACCTTTCCCGATGGCTGCGGCGGACGGGGCGGGCACCATGTAACCGGCGCCAAGTCGCGTCCCTCGGAAGCAGCTGACGTCCGGCCTCGCGCGAGGCCTGCAAATACGGGGAGGAAGCCACCGGCCGGAATTACGTAGCGTACTTCTCTTGCATGTCAGCCATTTTCGGCCGGTGGCTCATTTGTTCGATCCTGTCGATGGAAGCTAACCTTAGAATGTTTCCAGGAAAAGCATGTCCCCGCGAAGGCGGGGATGGGCACCGGTTTTCCGT
>CAYWBS010000031.1:0-12862 GCA_964456215.1 uncultured Hyphomicrobiaceae bacterium | reverse complement strand
TTTCCAACCTTAAAGGGAACGAAATCTTCGATAATGTCGTTAGCGAGTCTCTCGACATCAAATACATAGACGTATGGCCGCTCCAACTTAGTGAGCGCATCTTTTGCGATTTTTGTGGATTTCCGAGTCGCGCACCAAAGCGCTACCGTCGAAAACCCCAATACGGTAGTGAGCAACGCAATCCAAAACGTGAAAAACGCGATTGGATCTTTCCACCAGTTCTGCCAGGAAAGATCTACGAATCGTTGGTTTTGTCTTTTCTTGGGGCTACTGGAACCGCCGTTTTCCTCTTCGGAATTGCCCGGCTTGATGATGGCTACAGACTTATCGGCTATGCCGCTATCTCCTTTGGTCTTTATATAGCTTTCGGCATTCCCATAAGCCTTATTGTCGCCGGGGTTCCCGTGGGTCACTTCTGGAAAATGGTGTTTTGACGGCAAAAGACCTGCAATAGGGAACGCAACAATCAACACAGCGGAGACGAAGTAGAGCGGCCAATTCCGAGTTAGCGCCCTTCGTAGGTTCCTAACCGCTACAATCGCAGCTCTTTTACGCCAATAGCGTCGAGGCATTCTATAAAGAACCCAGCAACGCGCCATAGGGCGCATTAGCGTGAGCGTAATGTGCCGTTGTGAGGGCCGAATGGCGCATTACGCTCACGCCAATGCGCCCTACCCATCCCTTGCCCCGAGCCCAATCAAAAAGCGCACGACTAACGCCGCGCGCCCAACGCCCAGAACACCCTCACGGCGACTGCAAATAAGGCGGCAGCAGCAGCAGGTGATCCTCGATTTTCTTGACACCCGGTATCTCCTCGACGGCGATCCTGAGCGCCTTGCGCTCGTCCTCGCTGTCGACCTGACCCCAGAGCTCGACGACGCCATCGGTGACGATGGCGTTTAGGCCGTGGACGATCCAGTCCTCCTCGGCCACCAGGGACATGACCTGCGCGCGGATTTTCTGATCGTCCGGGGGGGCTCCGCCGGACGTCTGATCCTTGCGGGCCGCCAGCCCCTGCAGCAGATTGGAGCGCGAGACGATACCGACCAGCTCACCGTTTCGGAGCACGGGAACGCGCTTGATGCGGCGTTTTTCCAGCAACCGGGCAATCTCGCCGACCGGCGTGTCTTCGGTCACCGAGATGACATTGCGGGTCATGATGTCGCCGGCGACGTGGCCGTGGATCTTGATATATTCCCGGGCGCGTTCCTCCGGAGAGGTCAACAGATACAGCCACCAGGACCGGCTCCGCTTCGATTCGTCCTCACGGCGGCGAATAAGATCCCCTTCACTGACAATTCCAATGACACGGCGTTTTGCGTCGACCACCGGCACGGCGGAGATATTCCGCTCCAGGAGCACCTTTACGATATCCTCGACACGGCTATCGGTATGAACCGTCACAACCTCGGTTGTCATTACATCTTTCGCAAGCATGGTATTTCTCCATCGATTCCTGCCACTCGTGAACAACACTCGAGACACCTAATGGACGAGAAGCGCATCCATCCGCATTGACCAATCGCAACGTGACGAAGTGTGCCTTTCAAACCGGATCCTTGTCGAAAAGCTTGAGAATGGCAATCGGGTCGTTTTCGCTCAACCCGCGCGAGACAAGAATCCGATAGAGCAGTCGCGCCTGATCGCACATCGGCGTCGGCGTGGCCGTTGCCCTGGCAAGCTCATAAACCATATCCAGATCCTTCAACAGTTGCCGGGCCGAGGCCGCGGGAGGTTCGTATTGCCGCGCCACCATGCGCGGAAACATATGACGCAGCAGATTGCTGCCCGCATAGCCGTCGCCGAGGCAGTCCGGGATCTTCGCCACATCGACGCCGGCATTCTCCCCCAGTTTCAGGGCCTCTGCCAGAACGGCAAAGTTGGTCAGCACCAGCACCTGGTTGACCATTTTTGTCACCTGGCCGGCGCCGATCGGCCCCATGAGAGTCACCTTCGCCGTCAGGTCCTCCAGAAGCGGCCGCGCCCGGTCGAAGACCTCCGCGGCGCCGCCGGCCATCATTGCCAGCGTCCCCGTCTCCGCGGCGGGCGGGCCGCCGGAGACCGGCGCGTCGATCCAAGCCATGCCGGTCTGCTCCTTAAGGCGCGCCGCCATAACGCGCGTCTTTTCCGCATCGGTGGTCGACAGGTCGACAAGAATCTTTGCCGATGTTCCGGCACTGGCAACGCCGCCATCGTCAAAGACCGCCTCTTTGACTGCCGAGGTGGAGGTCACGCTCATGATGACGATATCCGCCGCCCGCGTAACGGCGGCCGGGGAGCCGGCAATCGTCACGCCGGATGCCGCGAGAGACTTATTTTTGGCGTCATCGATATCGTAGCCGGTCACCCTTCGGCCGCGCGCCAGGAGCCGCCGGGCCATCGCCGATCCCATATAGCCGAGACCGATCAGACCGACTTCGGCAATGTCATCCGTCATTTTCCGTTTCCCCCGGTTCGCTGTTCAGCCGATAGAGGCGAATGGCGTTGTCGCAAAACAGCCTGGAAGTCTCCTCAGCCATAAAATCCTTGGTGATCTCCCGGAACCCGGAAAAGATCGTTTCATAGTCCGCGACCAGGCTGTCGACGGGAAAATTGCTGGCAAAGGCTGAGCGGTCAACACCGAATATGGCAATGGCGTCGCGCACCACCGGGCGATTGTCCGTGACGGTCCAGGGACGGCCCCGGAGACCAAGCCCGGAAATTTTCAAGGCGACATTGTCATGGTCGGCGACGCGGTCCAGCGCCTTCCGCCAAGCCCGGAGGCCTTCGGCGCTCCGGTCGGCGGGCAGGCCCGCATGGTTTATGATGATCTGCGTCTCGGGAAAATCCGCCGCCAGCTCCGCCGCGGCGTCGAGATGCCAGAAAGGCGTCTGCAGATCGAATGACATCGCAAAGCGGAAGAGCAGTTCGTAGCCGCGCCGCCAGTGCGGACAGTCCATCGAACCGGGCTTGCCGCGCCGCGCGTCCCTTGGATCGTCGGCGGCGGCCGGTTTGTGACGGACGCCCCGGACGAGCGGAAAAGCCGATTGTGTGCTCAGGACTTCCTCGACATCGTCCCGGTCGAGCCGCGCCTGGCAGACGCAAGCCGATGGCAAACCGCATTCCCGGGAGATTTCCTCCAGCCACCGGGTCTCGCCAACCGGGTCGGCGGGATCATATTCCGCTTCGATATGCACCAGCCCGGCCAGCCGGACATCACGTGCTTCGCGGCGGTAGTCGTCCGGCAGATAGCTCCGCCGGAGCGCCGAATAGTCGCCATAGCGGAACGGGATCAGGTGGGGGCCGGAAAGCCAAGGATAATGATTTTTCTCGAGGTTCCAGAAATGCGCGTGGGCATCGACAATCTTGAGCGGCTGCCCGGCCTCATCTTCTGCGTCGCTCTTCATCCGGCACCAATGCATACCTGTTCTCTTTATCCGCCGCTCTTGTCCGAAACTTTGGCGCTACTTTTCAGGATCTTCTCGGTTTTGTGGCGAGACACCGCCGCGACGTCCCCGGGCATCAGGCCGGGACTTAGGCGACGTCCCGCCGGTATATCGCTCACGAAGGGACTCGATATGGCTGACATCGTAGGCCTTGTCGGTCACCTTGTTGGCATGTTCGTCGGCCCAGTCATCGCTTATATGGAGGCTTTTGATATAGAAGTAGTGCAAAATGAGAAGAAATCCCCAGACAAGCGCTGACCAGAAGAAAAACCAACGCTCCTGCGCGGCAATACCGGCCAAAACAAGGACCAATCCGCCAACCGCAAAGGATTGGACATGAAGCCGGAAAATCCGATCCGCCTTCGAGATGATGTCCACGAACTTTTGCTCACCGTCCATGCCGCTCAAAGCAATGATTTGCGCAAACGTCTGCGCCGTCCCAAAGTCGTCATCCTAATTCCTTATATCAGCAATCCCAAGCGATTGCGTCTTCGGCCAATGCCTGGCACGGCGCCGGCCACACGATGCGCTAGCCGCCATCGCCCGATCTTACATCTTGGCCGGCCGGCGGGGTACGTCGCGCGTTGCTCCCATGTTTATCCGCGTTCATTGCAAGTTCTGATCGGGCCGCCGCGTAAAAAATTCGCAGAAAAGGTCTTGGAACCTCCTCTTGAGAATTTTGCGACGGCATGACCCATACTTGCGGCTAATGCATTGAGTTCTGCGCGACATCCTTGCTTTGCAACCAAAAGCTGGAAGGCTATACTCGACGCGGCTGTGTATGCGCTCAATTATACACAGTTCAGATGCCACGCGGCAGGGCGGCTGGTGAAAACCAAGCGGATAGCGCTTCATCGTTGCTCATGTCGCTCAAGGAGGCAGGACCCGTTTTTGCAGACAATCGAGAGACGACGCGATCATGCTTCCGGCTCGGTGTTCCGCGCGAACAAACAAGACAAAACTTGGGAGGATTTAACGCATGAAACGGACAACCACTCATGCAATTGTAGCCCTGGCGGCTTCAATTTTTCTTGTCGCTTTGACGCAGACGAGTTTTGCTGAAGAGCGGATTAAATGGAAATTGCACAGCGCCTGGGGCAGCAGCGTGCCTCATCTCGGCACGTCCGCCGTGCGTTTTTCGAAGAACATCGAGCGGCTGTCCGGCGGCGCTTTTACGATGAAGTTCTTCGAGCCAGGCGCACTGGTTCCCGCGAATGAAGGATTTGACGCGACCTCAAAGGGTTCGATCGAGTCTGCCTGGTCGACCGCTGGTTACGATGTCGGCAAATATCCGGCTTTGGCCTTTTTTACGGCCGTGCCGTTCGGCCCCTCCGTCGGCGAATATTTTGCGTGGAAAAAGTTCGGCGGTGGCGACGACATCCAGAACGAAATCTACGCCAAGCATAACATCCACCGGCTGGACTGCTTTGCAATCGGTCCCGAGACTTCGGGTTGGTTCAAGAACGAAATTAAGAGCCTAGACCAGCTGCGCGGCATGAAAATGCGGTTCTTTGGCCTCGGCGCCCGCGTCATGCAGAAGCTCGGCGTTTCAACGCAATTGCTGGCCGGCGGCGACATTTTCCCGGCGCTGGAGAAGGGCGTGATCGACGCCACCGAGTTCTCGATGCCGGCGATGGACATCAAATACGGCTTCTATCAAATCGCCAAGAACAACTACTTTCCAGGCTGGCACCAGCAAGTCTCGATCAGTCAGTTGCTGATTAATATGGATAAATGGAAAAGCCTGCCCGACAAATACAAGGCGATGATCGAGATCGGCTGCGGTAACAGCATCCACTACACCTACTCCGAAACCGAATATGTCAATCCGTTCGCGATGCTTGAGATGGGCGACAAGTACGGCGTGATCACGCGGCGCTGGACGGACGATCAAATCGCCCAGTTCGAGAAGGCATGGAATGAAGTTATGGAGGAGGATTCGGCGAAGGATCCGCTCTTCAAACGCGTGGCCGATAGCTATCAGAAATTCCGCGCCACCTACGCGAAATGGGGCGAGGCGCAAGCCCTCAAGCCAACTTATCTGAAAAAATGAGCGCATAACTCAGCAGTGTCCGGGGCCCGGAGCCCGATCCTCCGGGCTCCGGCGATACGCAAGGCACGACCGAGTTTTTGTCCCGGCACCCGCTCCGTCACTGGGATCAGCACATGGAAGCCATTCTTAGAGACGTATTCCGCAATGGCCGGCTTGTTGCCGCCGTCGGCGTCCTCGTCGTTCTCGGCATCGCCTTTACTATCGTTCTCGGTCTCGGTCCCGAGCAGCAGGACAAACTCCTCTGGGCGGTCCAGGACTATCTTCCGATCGTCATGTTCCTGACACTGGCGACCCTTCTTTTCTCGGGCTTTCCCGTTGCCTTTGTCCTTGGCGGGCTGGCCTTGCTATTCGGGCTTGTCGGTTATTTCCTCGGCATGTTTTCATTAATCGAATTTTTCAATTTCCTGCCGCGCATATGGGGACAGGCGGCCGAAAATCTTGTTCTGGTATCGGTGCCGGCTTTCGTTTTCATGGGCGTGATGATGGAGCGCAGCGGCGTCGCCACCGATTTGCTCTATTGCGTACAGGTTCTTTTGAAGCGGGTGCCGGGGGCGCTTGCCCTTTCGGTGACTGTCATGGGCACCGTGCTTGCGGCGATGACCGGCATCATTGGCGCCTCCGTCACGATGATGACGGCACTGGCTCTGCCGACCATGATCCGCCAGGGCTATAGCCATTCCCTCGCCTGTGGCACGATCGCGGCATCCGGCACGCTCGGAATCCTGATCCCGCCAAGCATCATGCTGATTATCATGGCGGATCTTCTCGCCGTCTCGGTCGGCAACGTCTTTATGGCTGCAATTGTGCCGGGCTTGTGCCTTGCGGCTCTCTATCTTCTATTTGTCGTATTCTATGCCTGGCTCAAGCCGGAGGTCGCTCCGTCTCTTCCGCCGGAGCTCTTGGACGTGCCGCGCAACGAATATCCGGGACTTATTTTCAAGAGCTTTCTGCCGCCGGTGTTTCTGATCACGATGATCAAGGGCTCGATCCTTTTCGGTGTCGCAACGCCCAGCGAGGCCGGAGCGGTCGGCGCCTTCGGTGTCATGCTTTTGACGCTGTTCAACGGCCGCCTCACTTTCGGCATGGTGGAGGGCGTCTGTCACACGTCGGCACGCACCGTCGCCATGATATTCTTCATCATCGTCAGCGCAACCTGTTTTGCCTATGTGTACCGGTCGCTCGGTGGCGATGATATCGTCGAACACATAATCAAGGGCGTCGGTCTGGACTCCTGGGGCCTGCTGATAGTGATTATGACGATTACGTTCTGTCTCGGCTTCTTTCTCGATTGGATCGAGATCACCCTCATCGTACTGCCGGTTTTCGCGCCCCTGGTCGCGAGTTTTGACTTTGGCAGTCACATTGCCCAGGAGAATATTATCTTCTGGTTCATCATCTTGATGGCCATCAACCTGCAAACGTCTTTCTTGACGCCGCCATTCGGGTTCGCGCTCTTCTACCTGAAAGGAATCGCGCCGAAAGAGATCAAGATCCAGAGCATTTACAAGGGCATCATACCCTTTGTCCTGCTGCAACTCCTAGGTCTGATCCTGGTGATGTGGAAGCCGAATATCGCACTATCGCTGATGCGCGCCGTCTACCAGTAGAACGGCGACAACTACGTTGCCCATCGATCGAACTATGAAAACGATGCCACATGAATGACCAGACGACTTCCGAAACCGCTGCTGGCGAGATCAGGCATCTTTCGGCCGAAGAAATGCCGTTTTCATTGCGCTTGAGCGAGACACTGAGGCGATTTGTCGACAGGATTGGGCGGTTCGGCTCTTGGTTCATGGTTCCCCTGGTGCTTATCACCGTGTTTGATCTCGGCCTGCGCAAGACCGGCGGCCTTCAGATTTGGCTGGTTGAGAATGTCAGTTCGGTATTCGGCTCGACATTGCTACAGGAGCTGGAGTGGCACTCTCACACGGTCATGTTCACCCTGGTCCTCGGATATGGCTATATCTGGAACTCCCATGTGCGGGTCGATCTTGTCCGCGAAAATCTCAAATTCCGTAACAGGGCCTGGCTCGAATTTATCGGCCTGACATTTTTTTACATCCCCTATTGCATTGTCCTCATCTACTTCAGCGCCGTTTACGCCTATGACTCTTGGAGCATCGGCGAGATTTCCGCGTCCCTGGTCGGCCTCTCCCACCGCTGGATTATCAAGTCGGTTCTCGCTGCCGGCCTTCTCGTGGCGGTCATCGCGGGGATCGCTGTTTGGCTGCAAGTCGTCATCGCGTTGTTTGGTCCGCAACATCATCGCTTTCCGCTCATGACCCTCGAATGGCCGGAAGAGGGCGAAGTCAAGATTGAAGGAAAGGCCCGCCTGGATCTTGAAGAGGCTGACGATGTGATCGAAGCACGCGCCCGCCAGCGGCGCATTGAGGATGAGGCCGCGGCTTCGGCCGGTTAGCCTGGACCTGCTTTTCGCTACCGTGGGAAGCGTCTCAATGAACTGGGAAAAGCTCTTTCGGAAATATATCTGGGACGACCAGACAACGCCATATCTGGTGACGTATGACAAGTTGAACCGTCGCCAGGCAAACAGTGAAATTCTCGTCTACTGCCTTTTTCAGGGGATATTCTTTGCCATTGTCGTCATCGCCTCTCTGCGCGGCGGACCAGACGGACGCGCGCTTGGCGCCGCGCTCTACGGCTTTTCGGTCGTTTGCGCCGCCGCTCTGTTCGGCATGCTGAAAAGCCAGCCGGCGGCGCTTTATTTGAGCGCCACGCCATTGGTGGCTCTTGCCTATATATTTCTCTATGGCTTGAGCTCGGAACGCGCGGCGATCGACACGATCTTCGTAACCGTCGTGCTGCTTCTATTGCTCAGATATTCGCTGCGCATCGTTGCCATTGCCCGCATCTATCCGGATCTGCCCGAGCCCAGCGAAGATTATACGCCACGCCGGAGACGGTGATCTCAAGGCGCCCCGTCTTAGGTCATGAACTCAGAAAATGGTAACGAATTGCCCTGATTTCGCTGGCGGTTTTACAAGGCCCTAACCACGCCGATCTAATCTACAGCCCATGATTTCCGCGATCCAATCGGCGCTGTCTGGTCTTCGGACGGCAAGCGCCCGCCTTGATGCCGCCGCCACCGATATCGTTCGCAGCGGCGCGCAGGCGGTTTCCAGCTTTTCGCTACCGCCGGGCGGCGATGCGTCACCAGGCGCTTCGACGGCGGCAGGGAATGGCCTGAACGCTTCGAACTTCGCGATTCCCGTCCCCGATGACGGGCCGTCCCTTGAAGACGGTCTCATATCCCTGAAGGAAGCGGAAATCCTCTACAAGAGCTCCGCCAAACTCCTCGGCGTCCTCCTCCGCGGCGAAGGTGAATTGCTCGATATAATCGCCTGAGAAACGCGCAACTCCCCTAAGACCTGTGGCGGATCGCCGGGCCTGAGCGGACCGCAACGGCGCGTCCGATGCCCCTGCCGGAACTCCGGCGCACGAGTTGGACATTTTCAAAACCTATATGAAGTCCCTCCGGATTCGCCTAAAAGGCTCGAATAAACCGCCATCGATATCCGGGTAATTTCCGGCTCGGCAATGGCAGGGAGAGCTTGATAGTCCCTTGACATTCGAAATCATACTGCTTCTGCTGTTTGCCGCCGCCGCGCACGCCGTTTGGAACAGCATGGTCAAGGGCGCAAACGACGGTGTCGTAATGGCGAGCTGGGTCTATTGCGGCAGCGGCGCCATGCTTGCGCCGGCGCTCCTGTTTCTCCCCCCTTTGCCGGCGGCGGGCTGGCTGTTGATTTCGGCACATTTCAGTCTGCACATGATCTACAAGGTCCTGCTGCTCAAGATGTACAGCCAAGGGGACTTTGGGCAGGTCTTTCCGATTGCGCGCGGCAGCGCGCCGGTGCTCATCACCTTGATCGCCATACCGGCAGCCGGCGAATTTCCCTCCGCCACCGCCATGCTGGGCGTCACGATCATATGTCTCGGCCTGATCGGGTTTACCCTTGAACCGCGAAAAGTCCAACGCGCCGGCGCGGCGCCAATCATTCTTGCCGGCGCGGCGGGCGCCGTGGTCAGCGTCTACACGATTGTCGACGCCCTTGGGGTCAGGCTTCCCGGTGCCGGAGTAACCTTCTTCGTTACCCTTTTCACCGTCGATGCCATCGGCATGATGATTCTCGGGCTTTACTGGCGCCGTGAACGGCTTTGGTCCGGCATGACGACATGCTGGAAGCCTGGCATGCTGGGGGCGCTGTTGAGTGTCCTTAATTTCTCCATTGTTCTTTGGGTGATGAGCTTCAATCCCGTCGGGCTTGCCGCGGCGATCCGCGAGACAAGCATCGTCATTGCCGCACTTATCGGCACGTATTGGTTCAAGGAGCCATTTGGCCCGCGCCGGATTGCCGCCGCGTCCATTATCCTGCTCGGAATCGGGTTTATCAATTGGGCGAGCTAGCGCAAATATGCGTAATGTGTGTTCCACACCCCTTCCCCTGACACCATGAGAAGCGAGGGACAACGGGCGGTGTTTTGCTTTTCTTTAATGGCGCTTAAGAGGTTACACCTTCTGCCCCGTCCCTCTCACTCCCACACATATATGGACCTCCACCAATTTCTTGCCTATCAAATGCCCGGGACCTTGCCGGTCCCGCCTCACACACCACCTCCGCCCCAGCTCGGCGCGGCATCAGAGACAATTATGATGACAAGAAAGAGCATCCTGAATAAGTCTTGCGCGCCTGTCCCGTCTATCGGCGCGTCAGCCCACTCGATGAAGAGAGAGGTGTAAGTTGATGGCCCTGATCGAACGGCTGACCGGCACGACATGGAAGGAGCAGAGATCCGCTTTCGTTGTCGGCATGGGACATGGAGCGACACACTGGATTCTCGCCAGTCTCTATGTCCTGCTTCCCTATCTGTCTCAGGAACTGGGCCTGAGCTACACCCAGGCCGGCAGTCTCATAACCTTGTTCCACGCCTCTTTCTTCGCCGCCAATATCGGCAGCGGCGCGGTCGTCGATATCGTAGGACGCCACGTCCATATCCAGGCGGCATCCCTGGTCATAGGCGCCGCGGCGCTCGTCCTCGCGGGGCTGACTGACGGGCTGCCGTGACTGCTCTTGTCCGTCGTGCTTATCGGCATCACCAACAATCTCTGGCACCCCGCCGCGATTTCCTATTTGTCGCGTGCCTATCCTTCCCGGCGCGGCTTCGCCCTTTCGATTCACACGGTGGGAGCCAGCCTTGGCGATATCCTGGCGCCGTTGGCCGCCGGCTCGCTCTTGCTGGTCTTGACGTGGCAGGGCACGGCCTCCGTCACCGCCCTGCCCGTCTTCGGCGTTGCCGCGCTTGTCTTCGTTCTGCTCAATGATCGCGGCGCGCGGAGTTCCGAAGCAAGGCCTCATGACAGTTTCGCAGACTATCTTGGCGGCCTCCTGCGTCTGCTTCGCAATCGAGCCATGGTCGGTCTTTGCGTTATGGCGGGATTTCGGTCGATGGCGCAAAACGGTCTGCTCGTATTCCTGCCGCTCTATCTGGCCGGCGATCTCAAGGTGAGCCCCCTGGTCCTCGGCTTCGCGGTTATGAGCCTGCAAATAGGCGGCATCTTTGGGGGACCGATCGCCGGCGCCTGGTCGGACCGGACGACACGTCAGTCCGTCGCCCTCATCTGTCTGATCGCGTCAGTGGTCCTGTTCGCCGGCCTCTCCCTTGTCAGCGGCATTCTTCCGCTCATTATCATCGTCCTGTTCCTCGGGCTCGCCCTGTTCTCGGTTCGTCCGGTGATCCATAGCTGGGTCATGGATCTCGCCGAGGCCGACATGTCGGGCAGCGCCGTCAGCATTTTGTTCGGGGTTCAATCCGCCTTCACGATTTTGGTCCCGGTCGTCGGCGGGTTCATTGCCGACAATTGGGGCCTGCCGACGGTCTTCAATCTCTTGACGATTTCCCTGGTGATCTCCTCCGTCATCGTATTTTTCCTGCCTGACGCGCGGAAGTCCCTACAGGATTTTGCGTCTTGAACATCGGAAAGATGTGACGGATGCGCAGCCCAACTCCGGCGGCGGATGAGACTCCCAGTCTCTTGCCATTTCTTGGCTGGTTCACGGGCGCGGTCTTCTTCTTTTACGCCTGGGTTCTGCGCGTTGCCCCAAGCGTGATGGTCGAAGAGCTGATGCGCGATTTTTCCGTCGGCGCCGCTGTTCTCGGTCACCTCTCGGCAGCCTATTTTTATGGATATGCAGGCATGCAGATCCCCGTGGGCCTGCTTTTGGACCGTTTCGGCCCGCGCCGGTTGATGACCATCGCCGCACTCGTCTGCGCCTCGGGCATCGTGCTCTTCGCTGTCGGGGAAACGCTTCTTACCGTCATGATCGGCCGCTTCCTCATCGGCGCATCAGCGGCATTCAGCCTGGTCGGATCGATGGCCGTGGCCGGCCAGTGGTTTCGCGCCAATCGGTTCGCATTCCTCTCGGGGCTGGCGATGGCGATGGGCATGGCGGGCGGTGTCTTTGGCCAGGCGCCGCTGCGGCTGGCCGTTGAAGCATCCGACTGGCGCACGACGATGCTCGTCCTTGCGGCCGGCGGATTCGCCATTGCGCTCGCGGCGTGGTTGACGGTGCGAGACAGGAGCCACGGCGCTGGTGGCGTCGGAGATCTTTTCTCCGGCCTCAGAATCGTAACCCGGCACCGCCAGACCTGGCTGATCGCCCTTGCCGGACTCGGCTCGACGGCCCCGCTGCTCGGTTTCGCCGGCCTTTGGGGCGTGCCGTTTCTCGAGACGGCCTACGGCCTGCCGCGCACTTCCGCCGCCACACTTACATCGCTGATGATCGCCGGCTGGGGCATCGGCGCGCCATTCTTCGGTTGGCTGTCGGACCGGGTCGGCCGGCGTCGGTTGCCCTTGTTTGCCGGCCTGGCGCTTGAGACGATTGCGCTTTCGCTGCTGATATTCATATCGGATCTACCGGTGGCAGCGCTTGCCGGACTGAACTTTTTGGTCGGGTTTTTCGGTTCTTCGCAAATTGTCTGCTATGCGCTCATCAAGGAAATTCATCCCTCTTATCTGCGCGGCACCGGGATCGGCTTCGTCAATGCCATGGCTACCGGAGCGGGCGCCCTCTTCCAGCCCCTTATGGGCTTCGTTCTGGATTTGGCATGGACCGGCAGGATGTCGGCGGGCGCGCCCGACTATGATGCTTCCGCCTACCGCGTGGCGCTCTCCGTTTTGGTCGCCGCCGTGCTCGCGGCCTTGTCGTGCGTGCTTGCCATCCGCGAGACCTATTGCCGTCCCCATGGCGAAAACTGATGGGGTGGGAGTGCCACTCAGTCTCCAGACATCGACCTCAAAGCAATGTAAGCGCTCTACAAACCGCCTATCGTGATTGGCTTGACAAAGCTGTGATTACGA
>CAYWBS010000030.1:0-13074 GCA_964456215.1 uncultured Hyphomicrobiaceae bacterium | reverse complement strand
GATTGCTCGGCCTGACAACGGCATTCGGAAGCTTTGTCGCCGGGCTCATAATCGGAAACTCTCAGCAACGTTCACAGTTTTTCCATGCCACTGTTCCCGTGAGGGATGTGCTCCTTATGCTCTTTTTTCTGTCGATCGGACTGTCGATCGATTTCGGCTATGTCGCTCAGCATATTCCCGAGCTCATTTTGCTGGTCTTGTTCATCTTTATTCTCAAGACTGCCGGTAACCTTTTGATTCTCAGAGCCTTTAATCAGTCCTGGGTGCGCTCGATCCGCACGGCGTCCGTTCTCGCTCAGATGGGAGAGTTCTCGTTGATCTTGGGAGCCACCGGTCTGTCGGCCGGTGCATTGAGCTTCGAAGGCTATCGAATGCTGGTGACGGTTATCGCCCTCACTTTGGTTGCCAGTCCCCTCTGGCTTTCATCCGCCCGCGAAATCTCGAAAGCGCGTTATATGCTGTATCTTATTGCGATACCGAACAAAATATTCGAAGCTTTTTCGAGTCGAATGCGGGCCGGCGACAAAGCGTAAGCGGTTCGCCGACCATATTCATATCGCGAATTTGAAGGAAGCAGATTGAAAGAGCTTGGCATATCGGTCCAGCCGCCGCGATCGGGCCGCAGGCGGCGAAAGCCTCGTATACTTCCGCATATCGGATGGCGGGAATGGGTCTCGCTGCCTGATTTACAGATCGACGCGGTGAAGGCAAAGATCGATACCGGCGCCCGGACATCGGCCATTCATGCCTGGAACATCGCACCCTTTGAGAAAAACGGCGAGCTATGGGTCCGATTTGAACTTCATCCCCTCCAGCGCAATAACAAACTAAGTGTCTTGTGTGAGGCGCCTGTGAAGATCGAGAAGACGGTGCGCAGTTCGAATGGCGCCGAGCAGGCCCGCTATTTTATTGAGACGAACATCGGCCTTGGCGAGCTGTCCTGGCCGATCGAGCTCAGCCTGGCGAATCGAGATCAGATGGGCTTCCGCATGCTGTTGGGCCGCACGGCGTTGCGCAGGAGGCTGATTGTCGATCCGGCAAGGTCCTATTTGTTAAGTCCTGCGTTGAAGCGTCGCAAATCCGCGAAATCACAGCCCAGATAACGAACCGCCACAGACAGCGAAAGGACCGTTTGCATGAAAATCGCGATGCTTGCGCGAAATCGGAAGCTATACTCCCACCGTCGGCTTGTCGAAGCCGCCGAAGCGCGTGGCCACGAAATTGACGTCATTAATACGCTTCGCGTCACGATGAATATCGCATCTCATCGCCCGGCAATTTATTACGAAGGAAAGAAACTGCCGCATTATGACGCGGTCATCCCCCGCATCGGCGCATCAATTACATTTTACGGGTTGGCCGTATTGCGTCAGTTCGAAGTGATGGGCGTCTATCCCCTGAACGAATCGGTGGCAATCGGCCGGTCACGGGACAAGCTGCGCTCGATGCAGCTTTTGGCGCGCAGTGGCGTCGGGCTGCCCGTTACGGCTTTTGCGCATGATCCGAAGCAATCGGGCCACGTCATAGAAATGGCTGGCGGTGCGCCGGTGGTCATCAAGCTTCTTGAGGGCACGCAAGGCATAGGTGTCGTTCTCGGTGAGACGGAAAAGTCCGCGCAATCGGTTATCGAAGCGTTTCGAGGCGCTAATGTGAATATTCTCGTCCAGGAGTTCATCAAAGAGGCGGGCGGCATGGATATTCGCGCGTTCGTCATTGGCGATCGCGTTATAGCGGCAATGCAGCGGAAAGGCGCGGAAGGCGAATTCCGATCCAATCTGCATCGCGGCGGGAGCGCTCAATCCATCAAGATTACGCCTGAGGAGCGTTCGACGGCGGTGCGTTCCGCAAGAATTATGGGATTGAACGTTTGTGGCGTCGACATGCTCAGAGCGAATCACGGACCGGTGGTTATGGAGGTCAATTCATCTCCGGGCCTCGAAGGTGTCGAGACGGCAACCGGGATCGACGTGGCGGGAAAGATCATCGAATTCATTGAGAAGAACGCACTTCCGGGAAAGACCAAGACAAAGGGGAAGGGATAGGCTGATGCGCCCGCCGTTCGACATTGGGAACGTAACGGTCGAGCCCGGTTGCCGCCGCCTGGTCGATCTGCCGGTCGCCACGCTTTCCAATCACACGCCGATCACGCTGCCGGTCCATGTCGTGCATGGCAAGGAAAAGGGACCGACGCTATGTGTGATCGCAGCGGTCCATGGCGACGAAGTAATCGGCGTGGAGATCATTCTACGTCTGCTCAAACTGAGGCAGATTGAAGATATTCACGGCACGCTCCTGTGTGTCCCGATCGTAAATGCATTCGGGTTTATCAGCCATTCCCGCTATCTTCCCGACAGGCGCGACCTCAATCGCAGTTTCCCGGGAAGCGCGACGGGATCATTGGCCCATCAAATCGCGCATCTGCTGATGAACGAAATCGTGGAACGATCCGATGTCGGAATCGACCTCCATTCGGCGGCGGCCAATCGAACGAATTTACCACAAATACGCAGCGCTCTTGAGACGGAGCGATCGCGCGAACTCGCCCAGGCGTTTGGCGCGCCCGTCGTCCTGCGCTCGGCGGAGCGGGCGGGGTCGCTTCGCCAGGCGGCTCGAGCCGTCGGCACCGAAATGCTGGTTTATGAAGCTGGTGAAGGATTACGCCTGGATGAATTTTCGGCACGGGTCGGAACGCGCGGCATTCTCCGTATTATGAGCGGGCTCGGTATGATCGCCTACGAAGCATATGAAGATACGCCGGAAAGCTGGACCGCCCCGGTGGTCGTGACATCCAGCCGCTGGGTTCGGGCGGAAGAGGGCGGATTGATCCGCACGCACAAAACCACTGGTGACAGCATCGAGAAAGATGAAGTGGCGGCCATCATCTCAAACCCTTACGAGGATAGCGTCTGTGAGGTCGTATCGCCGTTTTCCGGCCTTATCATCGGCCGCACAAATTTGCCGGTCGTAAACCGCGGCGATGCGCTTTTTCACATTGCCAAGGTTGCAAAACCCGGTTCGGCCGAGCAAACGGTCGGAGAAATTGTCGACGAGATCGAGGAGGACCCAATCTTCGACGAGGATGAAATTATCTAGCCCGTCGCTCATTTCCGCCGGCAAGGCCGGATCGGCAGACGGGATTGCCCTTGGCAAATTCGAAGCCGATGCGCGCCGTCTGCCGCCGAGCGGTACCATGTCCTTCAGGCGCTTATTGTTCCGTCTGCTTGGGTCCCTTTGCCGGTTCTTCGGTGGCGAGCATGCCACGGATCGCTCCGGCGACCCAATGGTCGACAGCGATGAAGTCAAATAGTCCGGTGTCGTGACGGCACTTGTTGCAGGCTGCGGATATAGCACGCGGAGAGTCCCATGAATGACCTTATGAAGCAGTTGAAGTTCGCCATAGCCATCATTCTGTCCATCGTCCTGGCGGCGTTCGCGATCCAGAACATGGCGGAAGTAAAACTGTCATTTCTTACCTGGACATTTCAGTCGCGGCGCATCGTTGTGATCGGTGTAAGCTTTGTGTGCGGAGCGCTTATAGGTTGGCTGTTTGGGCGATTTAAATACTGAATAGGGAGCCTGACTTCACGCTTTTCGGCATAGGGAGTAGGTGATGAGGTGTCTGCGGAAATATGGCCTTGTGTTCTGGCTTGTTATCGCAACTTCACATGCAAACGCCGGCGGGAAATCCATAGCGGGCTGGGTCGAACACGCGTGGTTGAATGGCAACCAGATATCCGTTCACGCCAAGCTGGACACCGGCGCGAAATCCTCTTCGATAAGTGCGGCGGATTACGAAAAGTTCATGCGTGACGGACGGGATTGGGTCCGTTTCTCAATCGTCAATGCCAAGGGCAAAACTCTCGAAATCGCAAGGCCTGTCGAGCGGGTCGCGCGGGTTCGCCGTGCCGGAACTGCGACCGAAGAACGCCCGGTTATTCTCCTCAAAGTCTGCGTCGCAGGTTATATGGAAGAAGCCGAGTTCACCTTGGCGGACCGGTCGTCCATGAACTATCAGATCCTGATCGGACGCGAATTTCTGAAAGATCGCATTCTTGTCGACTCGGCACGGTCGTTCATCGCATCAGGCGAATGCAACGCCCGCTAGAGTGTTTCCAGGAAAAGTGGGCACCGGTTTTCCGTCCGGAAACACGAAAAATCAAAGGGTCAGAGTGTTTGAGCGATTCAACGAAAAGCGAAAACACTCTAGCATGGCATGATGAGGAAACCGGAGCTGCCGATCCGTTCAGTTGCTGCCGTGATCCTCGCCGCGAAAGCGCGGAAGAAGAGAGCCGGATGGCCTGAGTCTCCGCCGGTATCCTGGTCATCAATATAGTTAATTTGGCGTGTGAGCATTCCGCAAGAATGACCCGGTTTCGACCAATTTTCGGCGCATTGTCCAAATTAGATGCCGGCCCCGGACCGAAGCCTGAATAGCTGATTCGTTCTGGGGAGACTTCAAGTGAAGGGGGTTCCAACGGGCGTGTAGTCGTCACGCCGCCGGGAAGCGGCGAACAAGAATTGACGGAAATCCTGCAAGCCGGAAGGGAAGGGCAATGAAGGAAGAATTTTACGATCAGGCGGATTCTCTCGCGGTCAAATACGCGGCGGAACTGCGGTCGTCGGTCATTGACGGCCGTTTCCACAATGTCACCGAGCAATTCGACGCCGTCCATGACCTTATCTATAAGGAACTGGAAAAGGACGCCGAGCTGATCCAGCATCTGGAAGAAGAGATCAGGCAGCTGACGGCCAAATCATCGTAAGCAGGCCGACCCCAGCAAAGAAAATCAGAAAGACGGCAAACGTGGCAGAACCCGGGTCGCCGGCTCGATGGCTGCACAATATTCGCTGTCCTTCTCGGGCCGGGAGGGGCGCCGTTCTTTCGTGTGTCGCGCAACGGAATTAAAACGGTTGCCGCTGCCGCGACGTGATTATGGCCGGGCAGGGGCCGTCCGGGCGCCTGATGGCGCGCCTAATTCTCATCCATCTTCAGCGCCGCGATGAATGCTTCCTGCGGGATCTCGACCTTGCCGAACTGGCGCATCCGCTTCTTGCCGGCCTTTTGCTTTTCGAGAAGCTTGCGTTTGCGGGTCACATCGCCGCCATAACATTTGGCGGTGACGTCCTTCCGGAGAGCCGCGATCGTCTCGCGGGCGATTACCTTGCCGCCGAGGGCCGCCTGGATGGGAATCTTGAAGAGATGGCGGGGGATCAGATCCTTCAGTTTTTCGCACATTGCCCGCCCGCGCTGGATCGCCCGCGCGCGATGGACGATGATCGACAAGGCGTCCACGGGTTCGCCATTGACGACAATCGACATTTTCACCAGATCGCCGGCGTCGTAGCCGGTGAGCTGATAGTCAAATGAGGCATAGCCGCGCGAGACGGATTTCAAGCGGTCGTAAAAATCGAACACAACCTCGTTTAACGGGAGATCATAGACGAGCATGGCGCGGCTGCCGGCATAGGTTAGCGTTTTCTGCCGTCCGCGCCGGTCCTCGCAGAGTTTGAGGACCGCTCCCAGATAGTCATCTGGCACCAAGATCGTCGCCGCAATCCAGGGTTCCTCGATGCGCGCGATCGTGACCGGGTCGGGCATGTCGGCGGGATTGTGCAGCTCGATCATCCGGCCATCGGTCAGATGGATCTGGTAGATAACGCTGGGCGACGTCGTAATCAGATCGATATAGAATTCGCGCTCTAGCCGCTCGCGGATGATCTCCAGATGGAGAAGTCCCAAAAACCCGCAGCGAAAGCCGAATCCGAGTGCCGCCGAGGTCTCCATCTCATAGTTGAAGCTCGCATCGTTGAGCCGGAGTTTGCCCATCGCCTCCCGGAGCGCCTCGAATTCGGCGGAATCAACGGGAAAGAGTCCGCAGAAGACAACCGGCTGCGCTTCCTGAAAGCCTTCCAGCGGTTCCGTGGTTTCTCTGCCGTGTTCGGTTATCGTATCGCCGACCCTGGTATCGGCGACTTCCTTGATGGCCGCCGTGAAGAAGCCGATCTCGCCGGGACCAAGAGAGCTCAGCATCTCCTGTTTCGGCCGGAAGATGCCGACCCGGTCGACCGGATGGACGGCGCCGGTCGACATCAATTTGATTTTCTGCCCTTTCCTGAGCCGGCCCTCGATCACGCGGACAAGCACGACGACGCCCAGATAGGCATCGTACCAACTGTCGACCAACAGCGCCTTGAGCGGTTTGTTTTCAGCGCCTCTTGGCGGCGGCAGGCGTGTCACGATGGCCTCGAGAACCTCTTCGATGCCTTGGCCGGTCTTGGCGGAAATTCTGATGGCGTCATCAGCTTCGAGGCCTATCACGTCCTCGATTTGCACCTTGATCCGGTCCGGTTCGGCGGCGGGCAGATCGATCTTGTTCAGGACCGTCACGATCTCGTGATCATGTTCGAGCGCCTGATAGACGTTTGCAAGAGTCTGCGCTTCGACGCCCTGCGAGGCGTCGACGACGAGAAGCGAGCCCTCGCATGCCGCCAGGCTGCGGCTTACTTCATAGGCGAAGTCCACATGGCCCGGCGTGTCGATGAGGTTGAGCTGATAGGTTTTTCCGTCGCGCGCCTTATAATCCAGCCGGACGGTCTGCGCCTTGATCGTGATGCCCCGCTCGCGCTCGAGATCCATGGTATCGAGCACTTGTTCCTTCATTTCGCGCGCGCTTAGCCCGCCGCAGAATTGAATGAGCCGGTCGGCAAGCGTCGACTTTCCGTGGTCGATATGCGCGATTATGGAAAAATTACGAATATGGGTGAGAGTGGTATCGGCCGTTTCTTCTTCCCGCATGTTTTTGGACAGAATTTCGCTCATAAAGCGGAGATGTAGCAGTTCGCGGCGGGCCGTCAAGGTGCGGCGGTGCGGCCATCCCGGAAGGTCCTTGTCGCCGCCCGGATCGAAGGGCCGGTTTAGCGATGCATCAGACGTCCGGCAGGACGATCGGCGGCACCAGCCGGAAGTCCGCCGGGCGCCGCCACGAAGGGCCCTGGCCGGTTACGCGGTGGCGACGTGCTTGAGGAACTCGTCGACGACTTCGCTCAGGTCTTTTGTCTGCTCGACGGCGTCGCATGAGGCCTGCCTGACATGCGCGGCCGATTGCGTCGTCTCCGCGACCGCCGAACGCAGACCATTGACATTCTTGGCAACGTCACGCGCACCGTCTGCCGCATTTTGCACATTGGCGCTGATCTGTTGCGTTGCCGTACCCTGTTCCTCGACCGCCGCGGCAATGGCCGCCGTATAAGAATTGACCTTGTCCATATTTGTGTTAATGGCGGTTATTGCCTGAACGGCATCATTGGTTTCACTCTGAATGTGCGAAATATGAGCCGCAATTTCGTCGGTGGCCCTTGCGGTTTGTCCGGCGAGGGACTTGACCTCGGATGCGACAACCGCAAACCCTCTGCCACTTTCTCCGGCGCGTGCGGCCTCGATGGTCGCGTTAAGTGCGAGGAGATTGGTTTGTTCCGCAATTTCCTGGATAAGATTGACGACATCGCCGATCTTGTTCGCGGCCGCCGACAGGCTTGCGACCTTGTCATTGGTGGAATGGACATGGTCCGCAGCTTCGGAAACAATTTGCGCGGCCTGACCGACCTGCTGTCCGATTTCGGAAATGGAAGAGGCCAGCTCTTCGGCCGCGGCAGCGACGGTTTCAACATTGCTGGAAGCTTCGGCCGTGGCCGCGGATGCCCCTTCCGCCTGATCCGCGGTATCATTTGCGACATCGGTCAGCGTGTCCGCGGTATCGCGCATTTGCTCCATATTCATGCCAACGGATTGGAGTAATTCGCTTGCGTCCGCCCGGAATGCCGAGATCAGTTCATCGACGCGTTGCTGGCGTTTGACGCGTTCTTCTTGCTCCTTTTTCTGGGCGCTCTGAAGCTTTTGCCGCTCGATCGCATTATCGCGGAAAACGCTCACGGCGTTGATCATTTCGCCTATTTCGTCGTGGCGCTCGGTCCCCTCGAGGGGGATATTGGTGTCGCCCTCCGCCAATTTCCGCATTGCCGCGGTAAGGCTGCCCATCGGCCGCGCCAGTCCGCGGTGGACCACGAATAGGCCGATGAATGCAGCGACGGCGAGGCTGGCAAGGACATCGGCAATGAGAAAGGCCCGGCCATCGCCGATCATTTCCCGAACTTCCGCCGCCTG
The DNA here is from genome assembly GCA_964456215.1 of uncultured Hyphomicrobiaceae bacterium. Classification (GTDB taxonomy): domain Bacteria; phylum Pseudomonadota; class Alphaproteobacteria; order Rhizobiales; family BFAS01; genus MnTg02. Next base: position 4,913 of record CAYWBS010000030.1, on the reverse strand, counting down.
TACCGACGTTACCTGTTGCTGCTTGCGGAGCAATGTCTGTATGAGGGCGCTTAACTCGTCGGATGTCTCGCTCATTTGAGCAACCAGCCAGGTCGCTTGCTGGATCGCGCGGAACTCGGCCCGCCGGTCCGCCAACAAACCCGTCTTGGCGTCGGCAAATATTGCGAGAGCCGTGTAACTCTTCGAGAGCTCCTTGGAATTAATAATCTTGATGCTCTGAACCAGAGACTTTTTAATTCGGTCGAGGTTCGACTGGAGCGGCTCGAGCATGGAATCTTCATCCGTCAAAGCGCCACGAACCAATGCGGCGACGAGCTGATGCAGCGCTCCTGCCGCTTCAAGGGCTGTTTTCAGGGTCGTCACCTGATTCTGAACGAGACCGACAATAATCTCATTATTGTTCTTGACGGCCTCTTCCGCCTCGATCGTCAAATCGAATCCGCGCTCATCGAGATTCTGAATGAGTGCATTGTCGATTGTTTGCTGGAGGCGAACGATTTCTGACAGAGAACCTGACTTGTTGGTCGTTCCGAAATCATCAATGATCTGTGTGTTTTTGACGAAGACGCTTTTCGGGCCGGTGGCGAAGGCGCGCATGGCTGCGAATTTGTCCGGAACGGGCGCGATCTTGGCTTCGGTTTTCAAGGGCGTCAGAGCATTGTCCAGACGCTTGAGGGCGGCGATCGTCTTATCCTGGAAGAGGGCCAGCAGCCCTGAATCGTGGGTGAGTTCGGCCGCGATCAGAAGGCCGGAAATCAGATTGGTTTCCGAACGCGCTTCCAGCAATTGGCGCAATACCAAAACGTCGTGATTGACAAGCTTGTTGACGATTTCATTGCTCTTTTTCGATGAATCCTCGCCTCCGATGGCAACATTGAAGAATGCGTCATCAACGATCGGCGCGATACGTTTGGTCATATTCTCGTGAATTTCAAAGAGCTCGGTGAGCTTTTTTGTCTTCAAATCACGGCTTGCGAGCCGGTTCCGCGTCGCATCGTCGATCTCCTTGAGATGGGCCTCATATGATCCGACGATCTCGCTGACGTCATCGATGTCGATGGAAAAAGTCTTGTCGGCCGCAAGTTTCTTCATTCGGCCAGCCAATATATCTACGGCTTGGTACAAGTCCTTATTGGCGAGAGACCTCTCGCTTTGAGAGGCTGCCTTGGCAAGTTCGGAGGCTCTGAGATTGACTTGGTTGCTGTCTATTGCAAGCTGGCTCAGACTTCTGACGGCGGGTATGCCGTTATTCGCCAGGTAGACGAACCGTTGCTCGACCTGACCGAAAAAGTAAATGCTGACGGCCGCCGCGACCAGAGTAAGCGTCGCGATTGCACCAAAAGCCACAATGAGCCGCAGCCGAATGCCCAAGGACGGCAAAAATCGCGCTAAAGCAGAAAAGCGCCGCCATGCAAACATGGCGGCCGCATGAGGGCTTCCCCCGGCTGGATCCCGCACTTGAATTGAATTGTTCGCGTCTATGGACTCGTCATCGCAAGCGGGCTCGGCGTCGTGGGCCATTTTTCGTTTCCTTGTCAACCACCCGATTGATCGGGATTTTCATTGTAAAGCGACCGGGGCGATGAGAATAAGCTATCCCGCGCCCCGGCCGATAAGCGTTACATGGTCAGTTTTTCGACCGGTTTGAACGAACCGTCTTTCTGAATGACGGTCATGAACACTTTGTCCATGCCTTGGTTGTCTTCCGGACCAAACTTCAGCGTGATGCCGCCGAGGTCGAATGTGCCGGTTTCCCAGACTTTGTTCAGGAAAGCTTCACGAGTGATCTCGCCGGACATTTTCTCAAGGGTCATGATGGCCACGCGGCCGACCATATATCCCTCAAGGGAAACGAAGCCGGGCTCTGCCTTGGCATCGTCAGCCTTCATCGCCGCTTGATATGCCTTCACAAGGGGAAGCGAGCTGTCCCAGGGGAAAGGAACAACCTGAGAAACGATGACGCCCTCGCCGGCCTCGCCAAGTTCTTTCGCGAGCGCCTTCGAACCCACAAAGGAGATATTCGCGAAAACCGGGTTGAAGTTGATCTTGCGGGCGAGCTTGATGAATTCCGCAATCGGCTTATAGGCGCCGACCATGACCACGGCTTGCGGCTTGGCGTTGCGGATTTTCAAAAGCGCCGACTTGACGGCCGTCGTGTTGCGCTGATATGTGCCTTCGGCGATGAGCTTGAGGCCGCGCTTATCGAGTGCCTTGGTCACACCATCGAGACCGACACGGCCAAAGGCGTCGTCCTGATAGAGGATGGCAATCTTGTCGTGCTTCAAATCCTCCGTCAGGTGCTTGATCCAGGTCTCGGTCTCGGCACCATAGGTGGCGCGAACGTTGACGATATTGCCGAGCTTATGGTTGCGCAAGAAACCGGCGCCGGTGAACGGACCGACGAACGGAACCTTGGCGTCGGTCGCAATCGGCTGCGTTGCCTTTGATGTCGGCGTGCCAACCGGCCCGATCAAAGAGAAGACTTTGTCTTCTCCAATAAGCTTCTTTACGGCTTTGATCGAACGATCCGGCTCATAGCCATCATCAATGCTGATCAGCTCCAACTTGCGGCCATTTACGCCACCAGCGCGATTGGCTTCGTGGAACGCAGCGCAGATACCGGCTTGCATTCCAAGTCCCAAAGCCGCAGCAGGACCGTCCAGCGCCGCGGCCTGACCGAAAACGATCTTGTCGGACGTAACACCGTCCTCGGCCCAAACCTGTGGTGCCGTTGCAACCAATCCAGCCGCGATCACCGCAGCCGCCCTCATCAGGGGCAAAGCATTTGCTTTCCCTGTCATTATTACTCCTCCTACTAAAGGCTGATTGGGCGAATGATAGTCAAAGATGATTAAAAAAAGTATAGGTTAAAAAAGATACACGAGACTTATTGCTTCCATCCCAAAATAACAACCAACGGTCGATCGACTCTACTAAATATGGACGCGGTTAAGGATTTATTTACACTACATAAATGAATTGTTAATTAACAATAACGCGCCAGATGGATCTGTTTGGTTGGAAGATGCTCTAAGTCTTCATGGGCGCGCTCGGGCAATTTCCCTTGCTTCACAATGTCGTGCAGCGTGCCCGTTCAATTGCTCCGGCCTTCCGAAAGCGCCCAGCAGGCTGACTTTGTGACATCAGGCACAGCATTTGTGTGAGCCGGACGCAGGGTCTCCGTAGCCTTCAAATCAAAATAGAGACGTTGAACAGCGCTTCGTGGATAAGGATCATCAAAACCCAAAACACAAGCCCCGCAGCAAGCGGGCCCCATCCGGTTTCCCGCCAGACGAAACGGTTGCGGGCGGTCACAATCGCCGCGAATGGGAGGTTGGAGGTGGCCTCTCGAAGGGCAGTCCAACGCGCGCCGAGAAGCCGTTTTCGCCGGCGATCTATGAGCCACGTTCCGGCAAAGGACAAGAGGGCGATATAACCGAAGAACAGCAGGCTCGGGGCATCCGCATTGTTGACCATGTGGATGACGGCCCAAATCCCGATCGCCCACAGCAAGGGATGGCGGGTGACGCGAAGAACACCCTTTACGGCGTCCGGTTGGGCGAGGTGTTGCTCGCCGGTGAGCAGGATACGCGGTTTGCCCATGGCCGCGGCGGCGATGAGCCATATCGAAGCAAGCATGATCAGGGCACTAAATTTGCGGAGTTCGGGCCCCGTCACCCAAAAGACCGTTTCCACGGGCGCCGCGCGGTAGGCAAGCCAAACCCAGGCGAAAAGCGCCAGAGAAACCGCCGAGAACAACCACATGAATAGCGAACGCCCAAGCCGGCCGATCAGCCAGCCGCGCAACGGCGTCGACGGCAGGCCGTGCGCCAGCGTGAAGACAATAAGGGCCGCGGAAAGTTCAGTCATGATTTGTGCCATCGGCGTTTTCGGCAGCCGTTCGGGCTGCGTTCGCCATATGCCCTCTCATTGCCGGTCCTCACCAGAGGTGATTTCCGCCGAATCCGTCGCGGCGGACGCCGCCTTTATATTGTCGCCGTTCCTCCCGGCGCCTTGTTCGGATTGGCTGTCGCTCCAGTTGAGATGCCGATAGTCGAACCCCTGCACGACGGTCGGCTTCACCACCTCGAAATAGGGCGACAGGTCGAAGTCACGCGGGGTAAACAAACTGTGGTGGCGTATATGCAGGATTTCCCGCCGGCTGAAATGGCTGAGTGCGGTATTCCCCTGGGCGACGCGTTCGATCCGCGGCAGGATCGGATATCGCACGGACTGGAAAGCCTGGGCGATAAGGGATGAGCAGATCGCCCGGGTCGGCTCACCGGAACCGAGCGCGATCATGCGCCGCCTCCAGCGTACGGGTACAGGCGGTGTTGGAAACAAATAGCGCACAAGATCGATGATATTCCGCGTATCATATTGCAGGCCGATCTTGGATACCATGAAATCGACAACGGCTTGCCGGTCCGCTTGTGTCAGGCCGATTGGCCGGCAGATCCTTGTGTTGAAGGTTTGGTATTTCGAGACCGGAACCGCGACACACCCTTCACCCAGATCTACTTCGATAAGAGTCGGCGGCTCCCTGCCGTCCTCTGCCGGACCGAGCGCATCGCCGACAAAGATTGCGGCGTGCGACCAGGTTGACTGGGTAAGATATTTGATTGCGGTTGAAATCTTTTGATTGCCTTCGACGAGCAGCACGTCAGCGGGCTGCAAAACACGCCGGAGCGTAATCGGGTCGGACGGCGTAAATGGCTCGTAGCCGCTCGTTTCTTCTCCCAGCCGGTCCGCAATCCAATGCCCGATCCGGTCCAGAACGCTGTCCAGGAACGCCATTTACAATTCTTTCCTGCGCCGATCGAACAGACCCGATCCCTGGCATGGTGGCCAAAAAGCACGATGGAGTTGATCCCAGCGGGCAAGTGAGCTCCAACGTCCATTACCTATTGCCA
>CAYWBS010000029.1:0-13414 GCA_964456215.1 uncultured Hyphomicrobiaceae bacterium | reverse complement strand
CCTGATCATCGTTCGTCAGCGCGACCAGCATGTCGGCATTACCGACATCGGCTTCCTTCAGGATCTCCTCATCAAGCGCGCTGCCATTGAGCACGACCGTTCGCCCGAGTTCTTCCGATATGGCCATGGCCCGGTCGCGATCGGTTTCAACGATCTTGCAGCGAATGTGATTGTGCATATTTTCGAGTTTCTTGGCGACGTACAGTCCGATATTGCCGCCGCCGGCGATCACCACCCGCCGGGACTCCTTTGGCTCTATGCCGAAGATTTTCAAAGTCCGTTCAACCTGGTCATTGCGAGCGACAAAATAAACATCGTCACCATCGAGAAGCTGGTCGTCACCGCGCGGGACGAAAAGCCGCCCCTTGCGGACGACAGCTACAACGACCGCCGGCAGATCCGGGAACAGCTCCGTTAGTTGTTTTAATGGCGTATCGACCACCGGGCATTCCTCGTTACAGGAAATACCGACGGCGGTGATCGCCCCATCGGCGAAGCTCGCCGTCTCGAAAGCGCCCGGCACGTTCAGCCGGCGCAAAACCATCTCGCCGACCTCGAGTTCCGGCGAAATAATCACGTCAATCGGCAGATGTTCCCTGGCGAATAAATTGCTCCAATGAGGTTGCAAATAGCTGCTTGCTCTGACGCGGGCGACTTTTGTCGGGATCTCAAAAAGCGAATGCGCCACCTGACACGCGGTCATATTGACCTCGTCGTGAAGGGTGACCGCTATGATCATGTCGGCGTCCTTGGCGCCGGCTTGATCGAGAACGTCCGGATGCGAGCCATGCCCGACGAACCCGCGGACGTCGAGACTGTCGCTGACCCGCTGCACGAGCTCCGGTTCATTATCGATTATCGAGACGTCATTGTCTTCAGCGGACAGCCGCTCAGCAATCCCGAACCCGACCTGACCGGCGCCGCATATCAGAACCTTCATTTCGTTTTGGCCCGTGATTGCCGAATGATGGCGCGATGCGGTGATCGCAATTGCAGAGCCGACCTGGTGGCGCTAGAGCAGCGAAGCATATGATCTGGCGAATTAACGCGCCTCGCTGGAACGCTCGGACGAGCCGACACCCAGAGCGCGCAGCTTCCTATGAAGCGCGGATCTTTCCATGCCGACAAATTCGGCCGTTCGGGAAATATTGCCCCCAAACCGGTTTATCTGGGCGACTAGGTATTCTCTTTCAAATATTTCGCGCGCATTGCGCAATGGCAAAGACATCAGATGTTCGCTTCCCGCGCCGTTGGACGACAGGGGAACCGAACTTCCTATTTCGTCCGGCAGCATATCCGCCGTAATGATCGAATCCGGCTCACCCCCGGCCAGGATCATAAGCCGTTCAACATTGTTTCGGAGCTGGCGGACGTTTCCCGGCCAATCGTGGGATTGCAGAACGGCAATCGCATCGGCGCCGATTTCGCGCGGCGGCAGCCCTGAGGCGGCAACAAGCTGGCGCATGAAATAGTCAATGAGCTCGGGAATGTCTTCCCGGCGCTCCTTCAACCCCGGGACATGGACCGGCACTACGTTCAAGCGATGGAAAAGGTCTTCCCGGAAGCGGTTGGCGCGCATCTCATGGTCAAGATCGCGGCTTGTCGATGAAATAATACGAACATCAACGTGTACTTTCCGGCTGCCGCCAACGCGTTGGAATTTTTGTTCGACAAGCACTCGCAGTATCTTTCCCTGGGTCTCGATCGGCATATCCGCGACTTCATCAATGTAAAGCGTTCCGCCGTGGGCTTCCTCCAGGGCGCCAGTGACGCGGGCTCCGCCACCGCCTCCCTCTTCCGTACCAAAGAGCTCGATTTCCATGCGCTCGGGCGCCATGGCCGCGGCATTCAAGACCACAAAGGTCTGATTGGAGCGCGCGGAAGCACTATGCAGCACGCGTGCTGCAAGTTCCTTTCCGGAACCTGATGGCCCCGTTATCATGATCCGGCTATTTGTCGGGGCGACCTTTTCGATGGCATGGCGCAAATGGTTCATGGCGCTTGATTTGCCGATCATTTCAGAACTATGGGTGCTGCGCTCCCTCAGGTCTTTGATTTCCCGCCGCATCTTCGACGCTTCGAGCGCATTGTTGGTGACGACAATCAGGCGATCGGCCTTGAACGGCTTTTCAATATAGTCATATGCGCCAAGCTTGATGGCCGCGACAGCGGTTTCGATATTGCCATGGCCACTGATAATGACGACTGAAAGATCGGGATGCTGTTTTTTCAATTGTGCCAGAACTTCCAGCCCATCCATCGGACTGCCCTGAAGCCAGATATCAAGGATAACGAGGGAAGGCCTGCGTTCTTCAGTGAGAGCGAGCGCCTCATTGCTGTCCTTGGCCAGTCGGGTCTCGAATCCTTCATCCTGCAGGATGCCGGAAACAAGCTCGCGAATGTCGGCCTCGTCGTCGACAATGAGAATGTCAGACGCCATCGGTAACTCCCTGCTCTAAGCCGCCGAGCATACCGTTATGCCCGGCCGTATCGTCATCATGTTCCGTCATACTTCCATCTGGCGCGCTCACCGCGCTTGCAGTTTGCGCTACAGGTATCGAAAGGCGAACGCAGGCGCCGTTATTGACACCATTGGCCGGCGGCGCGTCTTCCAGGCGAAGCGTTCCGCCATGCTGCTCGACAATTTTTTGCACTATTGCCAGCCCCAGCCCCGTCCCCTTTTCCCGCGTCGTCATATAGGGCTCAACCAAACGGTTGCGGTTCTTTTTGGGGAAGCCGCAGCCATTGTCAATGACTTCGATCGCGAACTGCTTGTCGTCTGCAATCAGTCTCGTTTTGATAATCCCAATTTTCGCGCTACGTCCGGATTCTTCCGTCTGCGACGCGATAGCCTCACTTGCGTTTTTAACCAGATTCGTGACAGCTTGGGAAAGTAGCCGTCGATCGCAATAACTTATCACAGGTGTATCCGGTGTCTCGATCTCGAATTTGATTTCTGAATTGCTCATCCGGAATAGTATTACAGCGTCGCGAACAACGTCACGAATATCGCATTCCTCCACAACTGGCTTCGGCATGCGGGCAAACGACGAGAATTCATCGACCATTCGTCCGATATCTCCGACATGGCGAATGATCGTATCCGTGCACTGATCGAAAACTTCCCTGTCCTCGCCGATTACGGCGCCGTATTTCCGCCGGAGTCGGTCCGCGGAGAGCTGGATGGGAGTCAACGGATTCTTGATTTCATGGGCAATGCGCCGAGCGACATCCGCCCAGGCCGAAGTGCGCTGGGCCGTGACCAATTCGCTTATGTCGTCAAAGGTTACGACAAAGCCATAATCCTGCTCGCCCGGCCGGTCGCGGCTGACCCGGACCGCGAAATTCCGTTCGCTGCCATCAATGATCAGATTGATTTGATTTTGGACCAGCGAATTGCCGCCGGGCTTGCGCGCCTGGTCAAGGAGAGCAGCAAACTCCTTGATGGTGTCGGCGAGTTTCTTGCCGAAAAGTCCGTCTTCCTTAATCTCAAACAGGTCCATCGCGGAGCGGTTCGCCAAGGTGATCCGGCCCGCGGAATCGACGCCGATAACCCCGGCCGTCACACCGGACAAGACCGCTTCCATAAAGCGGCGCCGGTCGTCGAGCATCGTATTGGCGTTGACAAGTTCATCGCGCTGGCTGCGCAGTTCCGTTGTCATCTTGTTAAAGGTGGAGTTCAACTGGCCTAGATCACCTTCACCCGGCCGTGTTCCCACCTGGACGTTCAGGTTTCCCTCGGAAACCTGTTGCGCCGCTCTTATGAGCCTGCGAATCGGCGAAACGAGACGATTTGCAAACCAAAGGCCAAGCCATATCGCCGCCAACAGAAGCGTCAGTGCGATGGCTACGTACATGAGGGCGAAGGCCACCTGGACACCGGTGCGCCGCTCTTCGAGCTTCCGGAACTCCTGGACGCTTGCGCGTGTCCTCTTGAGGTGACGAATAACGTTCGGGTTCACCGCGCGCAGCACGTAGACATAGGCGTTCGGATATTTTGAAAGCTTCTTGACGGCGCCGACGAGGTTTTGCGTCCCCGGCGCGATCACGATTGCCTTGCCATCCTTCGCCAGCTCGATCGCTCGTTTGGGGGGGGCGACGTAGGATTTCTCCGGCTCGCTCTTGGCGGCAACGATGACCTTGCCCTCGCCATCCACCAAATAAGCCACTGGCAGCGAGCGGATCGCTGCCTGAGCCATCAGGAATTGTGCCATCCTGGGTGAGTCGATCGCAAGCAAATTGGCAGAGTCGTCCAAATCCTTTGCGATGCTCAATATATCGGAGCGGATCACCTGGCCGTGTTCACGGACATAGGCCAGCGCCACATTTACTGAATTATTGATGATCGATTTGGTGCGCCGCGAAAACCATTGGTCGAGCCCGCGGTCAAGGGAGATGCTCGCAAATACGGCGAGGATAATCGCCGGCAGGACGGCGATGATGCTGAACAGGCTGACGATACGGACGTGAAGCCGCGAGCCGGCGGCCTGGCGACGCCGCGCGATCCACAGACTACGAACCTGCCAGGCGATAACGCCGACCATGGCAAGCACAAGCACGACGTTGATCAACAGCATCGTGACCACGACGCCGTGGGTCGGAATAATGGGCGTGAGACCGGTCAGGATCGCATAAGTCGCGAAGCCCGCCGCCAACGACAACAGAACGATGACCAGACCAAAAAGAAATGTGCGCCTGCTGGCCTGGTTCAGTGATCCATCGCCATTCCGGTCGTCCGTTTTTTGTTGATGGCCGTCGTCCAAGGGTGCCATTCACCGTTCCTGCAATTCACGCCCCGGCGGTGCCGATTGCCGCGCCCAACGATCAAATCAATCTCAGAGGGAAGGCCTTGTGGTGGCCTCCTAATACCTCACCAAACCCGGAAAATTTTTCTCATTGTGGTTCAGAAGCCAATTGCCATGGAATCTCATGGCTAGTTTGGCGTCAACACTGAAGCAAATCAATCACAATGTTGCAATTTGGGAACAAATATAGGCCTTAATAAGGGCAACTCAATCCCCAAGACCGACGCGCTGCGGAAGTCAAAATTCAGTTCGACCGGCGAAAGACTTGAATGTTTCCCTCTTTAATTTTTTTCCGAAGCGTATTGCGATTGAGACCCAAAAGCTCCGCGGCCCTGATTTGATTGCCCCGCGTTGCCGCCAGTGCCGCGGTGATCAGCGGATGTTCCACCATTTTTAAGACACGATTATGGAGCCCCGGAGGCGGAAGACCGTCGCCGAAGCCGGCGAAATATTCGCCAAGATAGCGCTCGACGGCTTCGCTCAGATTACCGGTCTCGCTGTGCGAAGTATCGAAGGCCGACGGAGTGGCGGTGGCAAGCTCCTGTTCAATAAGGCTCTCGGTTATCGTGTCTTGGGTATATAGCGCAGCCAGGCGGCGCACCAGGTTTTCCAGCTCGCGGATATTGCCTGGCCAATGGTAGCGTTTGAGCCGTTCGAGCGCCGCGCTTTCGATCCGTTTACTCGGAAGGCCCTCCTTGTTCGCCTCATTCAGAAAATGCCGCACGAGGTCGGGAATGTCTTCGAGGCGCTCCCGCAAGGATGGCAGTCGCAACGGAACAACGTTCAACCGGTAGAACAGGTCTTCGCGAAAAAAGCCCTGATTTATCTGCTGCTGCAAATCGCGGTTGGTGGCGGCAATGATGCGCACATCGGTTTTCATCGCGGTACGTCCGCCGACGGTCGTATATTCGCCTTCCTGGAGTACACGCAGCAGCCGGGTTTGCGCCTCCATGGGCATATCGCCAATCTCATCCAGAAAAAGCGTACCGCCCTCCGCCTGCTCGAAACGGCCAATGTGCCGCGTCTGTGCCCCGGTAAAAGCGCCCCTCTCATGCCCGAACAATTCGGATTCGATCAGCTCCCTTGGAATTGCCGCCATGTTGATCGCGACGAATGAGCCATTGCGGCGCTTTCCGTAGTCGTGAAGCGCCCGGGCGACCAGTTCCTTGCCCGTTCCGGATTCGCCGGTAATCATGACCGTCAGATCGGTCTGCATCAGCCGCGCGAGGGCGCGATAGATATCCTGCATTGCCGGTGAGCGGCCGATGAGCGGCAGGTCGTCGACATCGCTTGCGATATGTGGTCGGGGATGCGATTGCGGGGCGGACAGGGCGCGGCCGACAATCGCTACAAGCTCATTCAGGTCAAAGGGTTTCGGCAGATATTCATAAGCGCCGCATTCCGCCGCCGTGATCGCGGTCATCAGCGTGTTTTGCGCGCTCATGACTATGATCGGCAGGTCCGGCCGCACTTTCCGCATTCGCGGAATGAGATCAAATGCGTTCTCGTCCGGCATGACCACGTCGGTAATGACGAGATCGCCCTCGCCCTGCGATACCCAGCGCCAAAGCGTCGCCGCATTGCCGGTCGCTCTCGGCGCATAGCCGGCACGGGCAAGCGCCTGATTGAGCACCGTCCGGATCGCGGCGTCGTCGTCGGCAATGAGAATACTGCCTGTCGCCATCGCCTACTCCTGATCTAAATTCGCCGATGTGCGTTCCTGCATCGGCATCAGCGCCCTGAATACCGTGCCACGCTGGCTGGAGTCGCACTCGATGACGCCGCCGTGATCGCCGATGATTTTCGCCACCAATGCCAGGCCGAGCCCGGTTCCGCTGCGCTTCGTTGTCACGAACGGGTCGAAGAGATGCGGGCGAAGATCCTCCGGCACGCCGGGTCCGTTGTCCTGCACGGAGATTTCGAGCGGCAGGCTGATCCGTGCGCGTGATCCGGGCACCGTCAGCCGCACGCCGGGCCGAAAGGCGGTCGACAAGACGATCTTGCCGCATTTCGGAACCTGTTCCAGAGCCTCTGTGGCGTTCTTCACCAGGTTGAGGAAAGCCTGGATGAGCTTGTCGCGGTTGCCCGGGACCGGCGGCAGGGACGGGTCATAATCCTCGACGATCAGAATGTTGTGGGCAAAGCCGTTCTCGGCGATCTGTTTGACGTGGTTCAGGACATCATGAATGTTGACCGCTTCCCTGGACACCGGACGCTCATCGCCAAACACCTCCATCCTATCCACGAGCTTGCAGATGCGATCCGTTTCGGCGCAGATGAGCTGCGTGAGATTTCTGTCTGCATCCGAGAGATTGGCTTCCAACAACTGCGCCGCTCCGCGAATTCCGGAAAGCGGGTTCTTGATCTCATGGGCGAGTACGGCGGCAAGGCCCGATACCGACCGCGCCGCGGCCCTATGGGTGAGCTGGCGCTCGATCATCTGCGCCATGGTGCGCATCTGGAGCATCACCAGTATCGTTTCCGACTCCTCCGGCAACGGGCCGCCAAAGACATCGACGAGTCTGTCCTTGCCGATCCTGGGCGTTCCGAGGTCGACGCCGTATTCATTGACCGTGGATCCCATGCGCCGGACCTGGGAAACGAGCGCCAGCAGCGGACTTCCAAAGGCAACCATATCCTTGAGGTGCATGCGGCGAAGGACGGAAGCGCTGGATTTAAAGAATACTTCGGAGGCCGCATTGGCGTAGTTGATCGTATCGTCCGGTCCGATCAACAGGATTGGATGCGGCAGCGCATTCAACACCGTCTCGTGCAAAGTAGACTCGATATGTGTGTCCTGCCGTCCGGTAATCGCCTCGGTGGTGCTCATGCGGCGGCCTCGAGCTGTTCACTGAAAAATGTCGAGAGGTGGCGGTGGACCTGCCGGTGATCGTCCTCCCGGCAGAGCTTGCCGCGCCAGTACCGGGCGCGTTCCGGGTTTTGGACCATTCTATCTAGATACCAGCCAAGATGTTTGCGCGCGACTTTGACGCCCAGGAATTTCCCGTAATGCCCGAGCATGGAATCATAATACTCACGAATTGCCTGGTACTGACTGGCAGCCGGCGGCGCTCCCGGGTCGCGGCCGGCTCGCAGATAGGCAGTCGCGCGGCCGGGCAGCCACGGTGCGCCACGGGCGCCGCGGCCGATCATCAGCCCGTCGGCCTTGGAAATTTCGAGCACACGGACGGCGTCGGCAAGCGTTCGGACGTCGCCATTTGCTATGACCGGAACGGAAACCGCTCTTTTCACCCTGGCGATGAAGCGCCAATCCGCATGGCCATCGAAAAACTGGCATCTCGTCCGGCCGTGGACCGTGAGCATCTGTACGCCAAGGTCCTCGGCGCGCTTGGCGAGCAGCGGAGCGTTAAGAGAATTATGGTCCCAGCCCATGCGCATTTTGAGCGCCACAGGGATTTTGACCGCTCGGACGACGGCATCAATGAGGCTTGCCGCGAAATCCAGATCGCGCATCAGCGCCGAGCCCGAAAGACCGCGCGTCACCTTTTTTGCCGGACACCCCATGTTAATATCGATCAGATCGGCACCGAGCCCCTCGGCAATTCTCGCCCCTTCCGCCATCCAACGGGCTTCGCGGCCGGCAAGCTGCACCGCGAAGGGATAAAGGCCCCTGCCCTCGGCGCGCCTCAGGCCGTCCCGCGACCGATCCGCCAGATCTCTTGAGGCAATCATTTCCGAAATGACGAGACCGGCGCCGAAGCCGTGTGCGAGGCGGCGAAAGGGAAGGTCGGTGATTCCGGACATCGGCGCCAGAAAGACGCGGCCAGCCAATGATAAGGGGCCAATCGACAGCGCTTGGTCTCCTTTCCACTGATCTTCCATGTGCGTCACCACGCGTATTGTCTGCCTACAAAATAGGCATTCTTAGCTATTGTCTGATTATTGGGCAGAATAGGCCCGAATTCGTTTCAGGGCAACCTTTTCCGCCCGCATACCCGGTATCCTGGTATATAGCGAAGCGGATAGTGGGCGGGATCGGCGCGATCATCGAGATGCCGTCCTGTCATTCCGTCAATGAGCTGGACGCAAGGAGCAGCCTATCCCGTGTCGACGGTTGCGCTCATCGTTGCGGCCGGGCGCGGTCTGCGCGCCTCGAGGGCCAGTGACACGCCGCCGAAGCAATATCTCGTGCTCGGCGGGCAAATGGTCCTGACCCGGACATTACGCGTCTTTGCGAACCACCCGGATATAGACCACATCCAAACGGTGATCCATCCCGAAGACCGCGACATTTACGAGCAGGCGGTCAAGAGGCTGCCGCCGGTCCTGTTACCGCCTGTCTTCGGCGGCGAGAAACGACAGGGCTCGGTCCTGGCGGGCCTGCGTTCCCTATCAGGCTCCAGGCCATCCCGCGTTCTGATCCACGATGCGGCCCGCCCTTTCGTCAGCGCGCCGCTGATAGACCGCGTCCTTGCGGCCCTCGATCGCCATGCGGGCGCTCTGCCCGCTATTCCGGTCCGCGATACGCTGAAACAGGCGGCCGCCGGCGTCGTCGCGCGAACGATCGATCGCGCCGGGCTCTGGCAAGCGCAGACGCCGCAAGGTTTTCGCTATCCGGAAATCATTGCCGCCCATGAGGCGGCCGAACGGTCAGGGTACAGGGATTTCACGGACGATGCCTCGATCGCCGAATGGCACGGGCTGGACGTGGCGATTGTCGAGGGCGCGGCCATCAACAGCAAAATCACGACCCCGGAGGATGTCATTATTGCGGAACATTTGTTGCGAACGGCTGACGGTCCGGCGCCCGGCTATGTCCGGGTCGGCTCCGGTTTCGACGTTCATGCCTTCACCGCGGGCGATCATGTCATGCTCTGCGGTGTGCGCATCGATCACGACAAGGCGCTGAAGGGGCATTTTGACGCCGATGTCGGCCTCCACGCGCTCACTGACGCCCTGCTCGGCGCCATCGGCGACGGCGACATAGGCACACACTTCCCGCCGTCCGACGCGCGCTGGGCCGGCACGGCGTCGGACGTTTTTCTGAAAAACGCCCTGACCCGCATCAAAACCCAGCGCGGCGAGATCCAGAATGTCGATGTGACGCTGATTTGCGAGGCGCCGAAGATCGGCCCGCATCGTGAGCGGATGCGCCAGCGGATCGGCGAAATACTGGAAATCGATTTCGGCCAGGTCAGCGTCAAGGCGACGACGACCGAACGGCTCGGCTTCGCCGGCCGCGGCGAGGGCATCGCGGCCATGGCCTCGGCCACCATTTGGACGCCGTTCGTGGAATAGAGTCCGGTGTGAATGCAAGGCACAGGCGGGAAAAGACTTCAGATGTTCGACAGCGAAATTCAGGACCTGGCCGCCGACCTCCTGGCGCTATTCCGGCACGCCGGGCTGAAGCTGGCGACGGCGGAATCCTGCACCGGTGGTCTCATTTCCGCGGCGCTCACCGAAGTTGCCGGAAGCTCCGACGTCTTCGAGCGTGGTTTCGTCACCTATTCCAACGAAGCCAAGATGAATATGTTGCGCGTCGGCGCGGAGATTTTAGCGGTCCATGGCGCCGTCAGCGAGGAAACCGCCCGGGCGATGGCGGCGGGCGCGCTGGAAGCGTCCCTCGCCGAAATCGCGGTCGCCGTCACCGGCGTCGCCGGCCCAGGCGGCGGCTCAACGGAAAAGCCCGTGGGCCTCGTGCATATCGCCGCGGGGCGGCGCGGCGGCGAAGCCGTTCATGAAAAAATTCTGTTCGGGGATATCGGGCGATCACCCATCCGGCGCGCCAGCGTAATCAAAGCCCTCAATCTTGCCCGGTCGCTGATTTAGTTTCTGTCAGACCCGCCCTGTAGATTTGATTGGCGCGCCGCTCAAAGGCGGTCGTGTATTTGCGCACGGCCTTGTTGAAGAGGGAGCCCATGAGCAGGCGGAGCGCGCGCGATTTGAAGGCATAGGAAATGTAGAACTCGATATCCGTTCCGCCATTGCCGGCCGGGTGGAACCGCCAGCGGTTCAGGAGCTGCGTAAACGGTCCGTCGACATGTTCGGCGACGATTTCAAGGCCGTCCCGCCTGACCTGAACACGGGTGGTGAACGACTCGTGGATGAATTTGTAAGCGACGGTCATCGTGGCGGTGATGATCTCGTCAGTTCCGTTCCGCTCCCTGGATATCACCCGGAGGCTTTCGCAAAGCGGCACGAATTCGGGATAGGATTCGACGTCGGCGACGAGGGCAAACATTTCTGCCGCCGAATGGGGAACATGGCGGATGGTCTGATAGCTCGGCATAATTGCGTGTCTGCGCCTGTTCCGATTGATGAGCGCTCAGGAGAGCCGGCCGAGCGCGGCATCGCGAGCGGCTCTCAGCCGGACGAAATCGTCGCCTGCGTGATAGGATGAACGGGTCAGCGGACTCGCTGAGACCAGCAGAAACCCTTTTGCATAGGCGATCCGTTTGTAGGCCTCGAATTCCTCGGGCGTCACGAACCGGTCCACGGGCGCGTGCTTGCGCGTCGGCTGGAGATATTGGCCGATGGTGAGGAAATCGACATCGGCACTGCGCAAATCGTCCATCACTTGCAGCACTTCGTTGCGGCTCTCCCCGAGCCCGACCATGATCCCCGATTTCGTGAACATGAACGGATCGCATTCCTTCACCCGCTGCAGGAGCCGGAGCGAGTGGAAGTAGCGCGCCCCCGGCCGGATCGTCAGGTAAAGCGCCGGGACCGTCTCCAGATTGTGATTGTAGACATCGGGCCGCGCCTCGACCACGGTCTCAAGCGCGCCTGCCTTGCGCAGAAAGTCAGGGGTCAGCACCTCGATCGTCGTCGCCGGAGCGGCAGTCCGGATGGCGCCGATCGTCGCCGCGAAATGCGCCGCGCCGCCATCTTCCAGTTCGTCCCGGTCAACGGAGGTCACCACCACATGCGCAAGACCGAGCTCGGCCACGGACCTGGCGACGTTTTCCGGTTCATGGGGATCGAGCGGGCCCGGCAGGCCGGTGCGCACATTGCAGAACGCGCAGGCGCGCGTGCAGGTCTCGCCCATGATCATCATGGTGGCGTGCTTCCTGGACCAGCATTCGCCGATATTCGGGCAGCTCGCCTCTTCGCACACCGTATGGAGATTATTGGCGCGCATGATCCGGCGGGTTTCCTGGTAGACCGGAGAGCCGGGCGCCTTGACCCGGATCCAATCCGGCTTGCGCAGGTGGGGCGTATCGGCATTGGCCGCCTTTTCCGGGTGACGGGAAGACGGTTTGTCGGAGCCCCTGTTCCGAGTCCGGTTGTTATGCCCATCGATAAGTGTCGCCAAATGCCTGGTCCTCGATCCTGCCACGGCCAACATTCCTTTCCGCGAGGCGGATTTCTGTCATCGCCGCTCAAGCCGCCCCTGCCTGCCTCCGCAAATAAATCCTTTCTAGGTCATTTAGGCAATCCCGCGCGCCGGCGCCACCACAATCGCCGTCAATGGCGATGCTCGCAAGGAATGATGCAATCCGTCCCGCGACCCCGCGGAACATACTTTCGCCGACGCCGGCCTCCCGGTGATAAGCCGTGCCGCCAATTGTCCTGCAATACGAATAATAGCTCAATGGTCCTATCGCGGACAGGTCCTGTCAGAAATGGATCACCTTCTCATAGGCGTCGAGCACGGCCTCATGCATCATTTCCGAAAGTGTCGGATGCGGGAAGACGCTGCGCATCAGTTCCTCCTCGGTGGTCTCCAGCGTCTTGGCGATGGCGAAACCCTGAATGAGCTCGGTAACTTCCGCACCGATCATATGCGCGCCGAGCAATTCCCCGGTCTCCGCATCAAAGACGGTCTTGACCAACCCCTCGGTCTCGCCGAGAGCAATCGCCTTGCCATTGGCCCGATAGGGAAAGCGGCCGACGCGGACTTCATGGCCGAGAGCAGTCGCCCGTTGCTCGGTGAGGCCGATGGAGGCCACCTGCGGCCGGCAATAGGTGCATCCCGGTATGTTGGTTTTTTCCAGCGGTTGAACGCCATCGACACCGGCGATCCGTTCGACGCAGACGATCGCTTCGTGACTGGCCTTGTGCGCCAGCCAGGGCGCGCCGGCGACATCTCCTATGGCATAGACGCCTTTGACGTTCGTGCGGCAGAATTCGTCAATAATGACATGTCCGTTATCGACGGCGACGCCGAGTTTCCCCAGACCGATCCGTTCGACGTTGCCGGTAATGCCGACTGCCAAAATGGCGCGGCCGGCGGCCAGCTCCTCCTGCCGGCCGTCTTCGCGCTCTAACGTCAGGGTTACGGAATTCTCCGCCCTCGAAAGATTCCTGACCGTGGTCCCCGTGCGGATGGTCATTCCCTGGCGCTCAAAGGCCTTGCGGGCGAGACCGGAGATTTCCTCGTCCTCGACCGGCAGGATGCGGTCCATGATCTCGACGACGGTCACATCGACACCAAGATCGCGATAGAAACTGGCGAATTCAATCCCGATCGCGCCGGAGCCGATGACGGTGATCGAGTTAGGCAGATGTTCCGGGACCATCGCCTCCTTATAGGTCCAGACGAGATTGCCATCGGGCTCGATGCCCGGCAAGGCGCGCGGGCGGGCGCCGGTCGCGATGACAATGTGCTCCGCCGCGACGTCCGGCAGCCGGTTCCCCTGCCTGTC
>CAYWBS010000028.1:0-13969 GCA_964456215.1 uncultured Hyphomicrobiaceae bacterium | reverse complement strand
TTAAACTCCACTGCATCCCTTCCCGTTGGGGCGCGGGCTCGAGACCGTCTCAATCCGTGGGAAGGGCGCGGCGCCTGCGCTGGTAAGCCTAACGGCCTTGCCACCCCGGGCGTGTCGTCCCGGACCCGGAGGCACTACGCCCTCCGCGCCGGAAAGCTACAGCCACGATCGAGTGGTGAAGATGCCGGGCGAATGTTCGAAAAGACGCCGCGCGCGGGGCGCCGAAAGGTTGCCCTTAAAAATTCGGATCGCAATCTTTCGGCGCTCCGCGCTGCCCCTTCAGGGGGCGCACCCTCATCTCACCACCCGGGCGGACCCCCGTGCCGGCCTTTCCTGCTGGGCGGGGCGGAGCCTCATCCTCCAAGCCGGCGTCGTCACCAATGACAGTTAGACGCCTTCGGCGCCTTCGCCATTCACGCGCAAAAATCATTCCTAACCAAAAAAATTCCAACATTCATTCGTGATATACGGGATGATCGTCAACCAGCGTTCAAAACCCGTCGGCGAGTGCTCATCAATGAAACCTTCGGTATATGGGATACGAAGAATCCGTTTGGCATCTTTCATCGCCGCCGCGACCCTGGTGCTGGCGAGCACGCCTGCCGCAGCCCATTCAGGGACCGGGCTTGCCGGGGGATTTGTCGCCGGTTTTCTCCACCCACTCTTCGGCCCCGATCATCTGGTGGCCATGGTTGCGGTCGGACTATGGGGCGCCTTCCTGGGCGCGCCGGCCATCTGGGTGCTGCCAATCACATTCCCGCTGGTCATGGCTTTCGGAGGCGCGCTCGGCGTCATCGGTCTTCCCATACCCTATGTGGAGATCGGAATAGCGGCATCCGCGGTTATCCTTGGACTGATGGTCGCTCTGGCGGTCAAGCCGCCGATCTGGATAGCGGCAATCATCGTCGGCGCGTTCGCAATATTTCACGGACACGCCCACGGGACGGAACTGCCCGAGGCGGCCGACGCCCTGACCTACAGCGCAGGCTTTGTCATCGCCACCGGCCTGCTTCATCTGACGGGCATCGCCATTGGCACGCTCGCCAAATGGGACATGGGCAAATTGATCGTTCGGGCCGGGGGCGCGGCCATTGCACTGGCTGGCGTGGTTTTCCTTGCATCGTAGCGCCATGAAATTTCCGCGGCTTGTCCGCATCGCCGTGGCGGCGCTGCCGTTCGGCCTGTGTTTCGGCGGCGAGGTGCTCGCTCACCAGGTGATCCCGGGCGTTACGGGCTTTCCGGCGCTCCTGTTGCATCCCCTCGTTATTCCGGATTTCCTATTGTGTCTGTTTGCGGCGGCGCTTGTTGTCGCCCGCACCGCCTCGATCCCGTCCTTGGCCTGGATTGCCGCTTTCTGCATTTCCATACCAATCGGATCGCTTGCTCAAGATGCCGTGCTGTCGGTTCCGAATACCGAACTGCTGCCCCTTTCCCTTGCAGGGCTCATGGCTCTCATTGTCGCGGTTTCTCCGGAGATCGACATGTCGCAGGGCATACTGGCGATCCTGCTTCTCGGGTTTGCGGTCGGCCTGGGCATATTTCCGGAGGGCTCGTCCCGGTGGGATCTCTATCAGGCCGTGATTGCGGCCATGCTGTCCGGGGCCATCATAATTTTCGCCGTCGGCTGGCCTTTGTCAAAACTGCGATCCCATTGGGGCAAGGTTCTCATCCGCGTCGCCGGAGCATGGATCGCGGCGATTGCCATGATGGTTTTAGCGTTTGATCTACGACAGTCCATTTCTGCCATACTGTGATGGAACCCGTCGCTTTCCGCCTTATCGGCCGGGCAATCGAAGGCTGTGCGTTGCCGGCCGCGACCCCTCGACCGCCGCCGCAAGTCTTGTCATACTTGCCCGCATGAAGCGCTACTTCTGTGCAGTCATCCCGGGTCTTGCCGCCAGCTTGGCGCTTTTTGCGCTCTCGCCAACCCATGCCGGCACGCCGCTCGCCGAACCGGAGGCCGCGACCGGACGGGCTGAAAAGAACCTCGTCCACGCCAATTCGTACATGGCCGTTACCGCAAATCCGCTGGCGTCAAATGCTGCGGCCGGCATTCTCGCCAAAGGCGGCAGCGCCGTCGACGCCGCCATCGCCGCGCAAATGGTGCTGACGCTGGTCGAGCCGCAGTCCTCCGGCATCGGCGGCGGGGCGTTCCTCCTCCATTGGGATGCGAAAGCGAAAGAACTGAAGACCTATGACGGGCGGGAGACAGCGCCGGCCGCAGCACGGCTCAATCGCTTCCTGGATGAAGAGGGCAAGCCGCTTGACCGCCGGACGGTTATCGGAAGCGGCCTTTCGGTGGGGGTGCCCGGACTCGTCCGCCTGCTCGAATTCGCCCATCGCCGCCACGGCAAGCTTCCCTGGCCCGATCTCTTCGCGCCCGCCATAAACCTCGCGGAAGAGGGCTTTCGGGTGTCGCCGCGCCTGAACAAGCTTCTTTCATGGCGCGACCCGCAAAGCGTCGGTCCGGCGGCCCGCGCCTATTTTTATGACGAGGCCGGCGTGCCGCATCCGGTCGGCCACCTTCTGAAAAATCCGGCACTCGCCAGAACTTTCCGGGAAGTCGCGGAACATGGCGCTAAAATCTTTTACGAGGGGAAAATCGCGCGGGCCATTGTTGGCCGGCTGGCAACGGCGCCGCTCGGCTCCGGCGGCATCACCCTTGCCGATCTCGCCGCCTATAGAGCCAAGGAGCGTCCGCCTGTCTGTGTCGCCTACCGGGCTTACAAGATATGCGGCATGGGACCGCCCTCGTCGGGCGGCTTTGCGGTTGCGCAGACGCTGAGCCTCCTGGAACCGTTCGACCTCGGCATCAAGCCGCTCAACCCCGAGGCCCTTCATCTGATTGCCGAAGCCGAAAAGCTTGCCTATGCGGACCGCGACCGCTATGTTGCGGACCCGGATTTCGTGGCCATACCGCGCGGATTGCTGGACAGAAATTATATTGGCGAGCGGCGAAAGCTGATCGACCCGGCAAAGGCAGCGCCGCGTCAGCAGGCCGGGTCGCCGGCAAACCCCAAGAAGGCGGAGTTCGGCGACGACGCAACGATCGAATCCGACGGCACCAGCCATATTTCACTTGTCGACACGGCCGGCAACGCAGTTTCCATGACGACGACGATAGAGGCCGGTTTCGGCGCGCGGATGATGGTCGGCGGCTTTCTTCTCAATAATGAGCTGACCGACTTTTCCTTCAAGCCCGCTGACAAGACCGGCCGCGCACTCGCCAACCGCGTGGCGCCCGGCAAACGGTCGCGTAGCTCAATGTCACCAACCATTGTTTTCGATCGCAATGGTAAGCCGGTCATGGTGCTCGGCTCGCCCGGCGGCAGCCGCATCATCCTTTACGTCGTCAAATCACTCATCGCCCTCATCGACTGGAAACTCGATGCGCAGGCGTCCGCCGCACTTCCCAATTTCGGCAGTCGAAACGGACCATTCGAGGCCGAACCTGAAACACTGACCGAGCAAAGCCGCCAGAGCCTTGCGACGAAAGGCCACAAATTTCGCATTTCCCCTATGACCAGCGGCACCCATATCATCGTTATAACGGCAGATGGCTTCGCCGGCGGCGCCGACCCGCGCCGCGAAGGTCTGGCCGTTGGCAAATAGCCATCTTAGAGAGGCACGTCTAAACTGCGGGACTTATTGCGCTTGCGCCTGGCGCCGCTGAGATCCCGGATTTGTCGAATTCTGATATGCGCCGGGAACATCTTGGAGACGGGCGGACGTTGCGGCACCGGCAGAAAGGCGATCTAACAGATCGGATATCCCATTGACGAAACTTGCAATCAACGTCGTCGGCGCCGGCATTACCGGTCTCTGGCAAGCGCTGGTGCTGGCCCGTGCCGGACACAGGGTGACGTTGATTGAGAAGAGCGCCGAACCGTTTGCCCGGTCCGCAAGCTGGTGTGCAGGAGCCATGCTCGCCCCTTACTGCGAGGAGGAAGGCGCTGAGCCGGTCGTCCGTATTCTCGGGCTCAAGGCGCTGGATATTTGGAAACAGGTATCGCCGGATCTTGTTCAGGCCGGAAGCCTGGTCGTCGCCCGGCCGCGCGACCAAGGCGAACTGACCCGGTTTGCGAGGATGACCGAAAGGCACAAATTTGTCGGCAAGGGCGAATTGGCCGAGCTCGAACCCGATCTCGCCGGCCGCTTTTCCAAGGCGATCTATTATCCGGAGGAAGCGCATATCGATCCGCGCCAGGCCATGCCGTTTCTCCTTGACGAGGCCCGGCGCAGCGGCGTCGAAACCCTATTCGGAACGGATTCCTATCCCGGCGGCGCCGACAAGATCGTCGACTGCCGGGGACTTGGAGCCGATGCCGACCTCAAAACACTCCGGGGCGTCAGAGGTGAACGGGCAATCATCCGCACACCGGATGTCAATCTTCGCCGGCCCGTAAGGTTGCTTCACCCGCGATTTCCGCTTTATGTCGTTTTTTGGGCGGAAAATCACTATATGATTGGGGCGACGGTCATTGAAAGCGCGGACCCCGGCAATGTGACATTGCGTTCGGCGATGGAGCTTTTTTCGGCAGCCTATGCCATACATCCGGCATTCGCAGAAGCGGAGATTGTCGATCTGGGCGCCGGCGTTCGTCCGGCCTTCCCTGACAATGTGCCGCGAATTATAGTGCGGGAAGATCGGCTCTATGTGAACGGGCTCTATCGTCACGGTTTTCTATTGGCGCCCGTGCTGGCCGAATTGGTACGTGATCACTTGGAAACAGGCGCGATCCGCGCGGAGATATTTGTTGAAAATTGTCTTGAATGGTGAGCCCATCGATGTTGACGCCCGGACGCTCGGCGAGCTCTGCCGGATGCAGGGTTACGGCGGCGCGAAAATCGCAACAGCGGTGAATGGGCAATTCGTGCCGGAGCGGGCGCGGGCGACAACGCGGCTTTCCAAGACCGATCACGTTGAAATCGTCGCACCGCGACAGGGTGGATAATGCTCGATAAGCCAGCTACGAAACCGGCGGCCGACGAACAGCCGCAACTTGACCTTTACGGCAGAAAAATCCGCTCGCGGCTTCTTCTGGGCACGGCGCGTTATCCTTCGCCTGAAATCCTGCGCAAGGCGATCACCGCCTCCGGCGCCGAGATCTTAACGGTCTCCCTGCGGCGAGAGTCGGCAAACGAAAAATCCGGTCAGAGATTCTGGGACCTCGTCAAGACACTGGATTGCCACATTATGCCCAATACCGCCGGCTGCCGAACGGTCAAGGAAGCGGTGACGACGGCTCAGATGGCGCGGGAAGTATTCGAGACCAGCTGGATCAAGCTCGAAGTGATCGCCAATGACGATACATTGCAGCCGGACCTCATCGGTCTGGTGGAGGCGGCCCGGATTCTGAACGAAGACGGTTTCGACGTCTTTCCCTACACAACGGAAGACCTTGGCATCGCGGAAAAACTGGCCGAGGCCGGCTGCCGGGTCATCATGCCCTGGGGCTCACCGATCGGTTCCGGCAAAGGGCTGAACAATGTGTTCGGACTTCAAACCCTGCGCTCCTATTTTCCGGATTTCCCGCTGATCATTGATGCCGGGATCGGAGCGCCCTCGCACGCGGCAGCGGCGATGGAACTCGGCTATGACGCGATTTTGCTGAACACCGCTGTTGCCAAGGCCGGCGAACCGGTCCGCATGGCCGCCGCCTTTGCCAAAGCGATCAAGGCGGGGCGCACGGCTTACGAGTCGGGCCTCATGGAGCCGAGGGACATGGCAAGCCCGTCGACGCCCGTGGCAGGGACACCATTCGCTTTGAAGTGATGCTGGACCGTTTCTATCCGATCGTCCCCGATATCGTTTGGCTCACGCGCATCGTGCCGCTTGGCGTCAAGACCGTTCAGCTGCGCATCAAGAACTTCTCCGATGATGGGACCAGGCGTCAGATTCGCGAAGCCCTCGACATATGCCGCCGCCATGACTGCCAGCTGATCGTCAACGATTACTGGTCTGCCGCCATCGATCTTGGCGCCGACTATATTCATTTGGGCCAGGAAGACCTGGCCGGCGCGAACCTTGCGGCCATCAGGCAGGCGGGCATAAGGATCGGGATCAGCACGCATAGCCATGAGGAACTGGACATCGCGCTCGCGGCGGAGCCCGATTATGTGGCGCTCGGGCCCATTTTCGAGACCAAGCTCAAGAAAATGAAATGGGCGCCGCAGGGCCTGGCCCGAATATCGGACTGGAAAGCGCGGATCGACTGTCCGTTGGTTGCGATTGGCGGTCTGACGGTTGAGCTTGCCGCGGAGGCTTTTGCCGCCGGCGCGGACTCCCTTGCCGTTGTCACCGACTTTATTACCCATGCGGACCCGGAAATGCGAGTGCGGCAATGGCTTTCCGTAACCGGCAATGCAATTTCCTAAAACAATTCATTTGTCCAACAATAGTCGATGGATTCGCCTGTCGAATTTACCGACTTTGTCATAAAGCTTTTAAGTTGGCCTTTGTATTATGCCATGCTGGGGTCTGTTCCGGAGAGTTCCTCAACTTATTATGCCATATTGCTTCCTTCCGAATGAGCCATTGGACGCCGGCATTACCCGGATATTTCTCGAACAAATACGATGCGCCGAAAAAGCGCTCGGAAAAAAAGGGGGGGCGCGGGTTCATGGGGTGCATGATGCCCGAAAGTGTTTCAAGCGGATCCGGGCGCTGTTGCGCCTGACCCGTCCGCTTCTCGGCGAAAAACGCTTCCAAACAGAAAACAAGCGCTTTCGCAATATTGCCCGCAGCTTGTCATTGGCGCGCGACAGTCAGGCAATGATCGAATCCCTTGTCAGATTGCGGGCCGCCCATCCCAAGATTGAGAAAAATCCAATAACCCGACCCCTCTTAAACTCCCTTAAGCAGCGGCGGAAAAAGCTGGAATCGACTATCGACAGCGGCCTGATCTCCTGCCAGCTGCGCAAGCTCACAGCGGCCGAAAATCAATTTCGCCGTCTGGAAACCGGCTCATCGGCATTCGAAGATATAATTGAGGCGTTCAGGGCGGAGTATGCGCGAAGCAAAAGATCAATGGCCAAAGCATACCGTACCGACCACATCGACGATTTTCACGAATGGCGGAAAGCGATCCAGGCGCATTGGCGGCACATGCAACTGGTTCGTAATGCCTGGCCCGAAATTTATTCTGTCCGCATTGCTGCGGCGCACGAAATCTCCGAGTTGCTCGGTGACCACAATGATTTGGAGGTTTTGATGACACATGTCGCGCAAGAAGCCGTGACGTTCGCGACAAAACGGAAGCTGAATGATTTCCGCGATATTTGCCGCGAAAGACAAGGCGTGCTGAAATGCGCTGCCGGGCCGCGCGGCGAACGCCTTTTGGCAGAACCGCCGCGTTCGTTCGCCAACAGATTTGTCGCTTATTGGCAAAGCGCCAAAGCCCTGCGCCAGGCTGAAGGCGCGCCTGCTCACACTCATTCCCGGTAAGCCTTGCTTGACGGCACGTGAGCCAGCGACAAGGAAGAAGGCATTACCGCGCTCTCAAGGCAAGACCGCTCGCGGGCGTGATGCGAAGCTGGTTCGCCACGCCGCTCTGCCGGCCATGTGTTCACCGTTTCATGCCGCGACATGTCGGCGGGTGCCGGCCCATACGTCTAAGGCGCTCCTGGACCAAGGCTGCTGGCAAGTCACATATCAGGATCAGGTCGCACCTCATGGCTTAGCTTCGGACGTCTTGGTCGCGATGAAATGCGGAAGCGGCGCCTCGCCCCGGACACAATGCTGCGATGACGATGGTCAACCGGACAGGTTGGCGTCGCCGGCGCAGGTCTCAGTAAACGCTCTCCCGGAGCGGCGGAATAATGACCGTCACAAAATTGTTGATTGCCCTGCCGACTTGCATATGCCGGATCTCACTTAGATTTTTGCGGGGATTGTGGACCGTGACATCCAGGTCCAGCCGTTCCGCCGTCAAACTTCCGATCGCCGCCGCCAATGTGAAGCCCGATACGACAAAATCACGCTCGGCATTGGCGAGTGATATGCGCGCTTCCACGAGATCCCTTTGCGCATCCAGGACATCCGACACCGAACGTTCGCCCGCCGCCGCCTCGATGCGGATTCCCTTGACCGACGCAATCGCAGCGGAGACGCTGTTCTTTGCCGATCGAATACGCGAAATTGCCGCCCGGCGATTTTCCCAAGCCGAAATCACTTCCGCCTGAATAATGGCCTGAATGTTTATGAGTTCATGTTGGCGTTGACGCTCGGTGGCACGCGCCTGGCGAATTCGGGAAAGGATTACGCCCGAATTATAAAGCGGCATTGACATTCGCAGTTCCACTGAGCCGTGATCTTCCCGCTCAAATGCCCGGCTGATATTATGGGCTCGTTCATACGAAGCATCGAGATCGACTTTGGGAAGTAGTTCTCCGCGGATCGCTTTGACATTGTGCCGAGCCGCATTGACCAGGAATTCTGCCGCAACAATCTTAGGATTCTCACCGAGCGCGATATGAATAGCATCCGTCAAACGATCCGGCAGTCCTTTCGCAAAATCGCCCGGTTTGGCCGGATTGCGAGGCATATGCCCGACCAGGGAGCCGAATTCCGCTCTGCTGCCGGCCAAGTCTGCTCTGGCCTGAGCGAGCTCCGCCAGGCCCTGATACAGGCGCGTATTTGCTTGCGCGACATCGGTCAGGGTGAGTTCACCTTCTTTGAACTTGCGATCCGTCATAAGGACCTCGTTGCGGAGAAACTGGACGTTTTCCTTGCGGCGTTGCAGGACTTCCATATCGCGCACAACGTTCATATAAGCCGTGGCTGCCGCAAGCAGTACGCTCTGCTCGATCTCGCGCAATTTGCCGCGCCCGGCGCGGACTTCCGCGAATGCGCTCCGAGTTTCATTAAACGTTTTGAAACCACGGAATACAGTTTGGGAAATCTTCAGACCAACTGTCGAGTTATCGCTGCCTGAATGAGTGGGCGGCGGCGAGGTACGCTCTTTCTCATAACCGACCGAACCCTCGATAGTCACCTTCGGCCGCCACCCGGAGGTCGCCTGCGGGACCAGCTCATCATCGGCTTGTTGCCGCGCCCGCTCGGCCAGCAGCCGGGGATTGTTCAAATAGGCATCCCTCAGAGCATCTTTGAGAGATTGGGCGTAGGCGTACCGGCAGCAGATCCCCAAACCAGCTAGAACCGCACACACGGCAATCGCTGCGGTGGCGCTGAACCTAAAGATCCAATAAAGAAATTCTCTGTCTGATGTTTTCACTGACGGGATCAGGCTGTTTAAGATTCCGGGTAGCACTTAAATGTCCCGCGGAACCGCGGTTCCTGAGAACGAGCGGAATGGATTGTTGGCCGCCATCCCAGGTTCAGGAAAGCATGAGGCCGGATAAAAAAGTGTTAAGCCGGCTACGGATTTGGGACGATTGTGGCAGCGACGGGCCTCGACGCTCGGCAGACTCGACTTGTCGAATGGAGGCAGACCGGCGACTGGCGTAATTGAAGAGAAAAGTGATGTCGTCAGCCGTTAGCGGCGGCGCCGGCTATTTGCTCTTCGTCGCCGATTTTTTGCTCCAGCGCATGTTTGCGAGCTTTCCAGAAACGCATGACCCGCTGGGCGTTCTCGACGTTGAAGCGGTTATAAATTGTGAGTAGAGGCAGCATATGGCTTGGATCACTGGCGATCCCCGTCAGCGGCGACAAGGCAATTTCCTTAAACGTTACCGGACTCATTCGGTGCGCCTTGCAAATTACGATAAGAGATTTGCCCGATTTATCCTCAATGATTCGCCGGATAATCCGAACATCAAGATCCGTCATTCGCGCAAGCGTCAGCAAAAATTCCATTGCCTGGCGGTTCTTTACGAACTTGACAAGCTGGTTTTCCGTTAACGCGCCTTTGCGCGCCAAGTTTTCGATCTTCTCTTCCGCCGTTACCGCTTTGGATTCAGCAAGCTCCTTTGTCATCTGATCAAGCATTGGAGCAATTTGATCCGCGCCGATATCCTTGCAGATCGTAATTATCTTTTGTTTGATTTCATCAGCGACGTGCTTGTAAAGGTCAACCAACATTTCTTGCGTCACATCGGAACGGCCGATGAGCGGCTCTTGAAGCCTGACCGAAGTTTTCGCTCTGTCGGTTATTTTTTCTGCGGTGTCCGGCGCGATCCTCGCTTGCTCGTTCTTTAATAGCTTTTCAACGGTAACATCATCGCCACGCTCCACAATGACGCGCGATAAACGCTCGCCGATTTCCGATCGAGACGTGATTGCCTGGAGATGTTCCTGGTCGTGTTTTTGCGAAACTTCGATCAGATCATCTTCCGTCAGCACCGGACTTTGTTCCAATACCGGTTTGGCGACGTCAATCTCATCATGCGCGAGAGCACGGATTAACTGATGTGGCGCGAATTCGACGGAGGCAAGGCGGTTCGACAACTCTTCGCGGATATCGCGTTCGAGATCATAAGCCAGCTGGTGCATGATGTCGCCGAAACTCTCCGATTGCGAGTCAGAGTGGCTTCCGGCGTCGCGAAGAAACACGTCCGTAATCTTGCGAAGCAACGCGCGTCGGCGATCACTAGAGGGCTCCTTTGCCAGTTCGATTAGTTCTTCCAATTCATTATTTGTATCTGTCATTCGAACGGCCTCGAGCCAGTTGCAATGAAATACACACAGAATTCCGCTAAAATACCAGCGTTCACCTTATCAAAAGGGACTTAACGGCTTGTAACCAAAGCTAAACAATTCAGATTTGAAGGGACCGCTACATCGACCCAAAAAACGGCAGAAGTCGTCATCAGCCGAGACTTTTACCGGGTTATATTCCGTTCACCGTTCCGAGAACGCCGCGTTCAAAGACCTGTAAACAGGTTTAAGCAGATACTTCATTAACGATTTCGAGCCGGTAATGACATTCGCTTGAACAACCATGCCCGGCAGAACAGGATTTCTGTTTGCATCCGTGCCCAGGTAGTCCTTTTCGAGGCGAAGTATCGCCTTAAAATAGGGATCGCCATTTTCCTTTTGGAATGTTGTGGCCGATAGCCTCTCGACTTGCGCGTTGATAACGCCATAAATATTGGGGTCGTATGTCGATATTCTGAGCTCAGCAGCCTGACCGAGACGGATGTGGCCGACGTCTTTTGGCTCGACTTGAACCTCTGCCACCACCGAGCCGTCGAGCGGTACAATCTTGGCGACCATATCGCCCGGCTTAATGACCTCTCCGATGGCACGCGGCACCAGTTGCTGGACAATCCCCTTGACAGGTGCGCGGACCTGAAGCCGGTCCACACGATCCTGATATTTGGAGACATCATGACTGAGTTCCGCAATTTCGGCGGAAACTTTGGATCGCTCTTCCGAAAATTTGCTGACGGCCTCGGCCATCATTTTTGCAAGCTCGGATTTAGCTTCCGCGAGCCGCTCCTCGGCTGTCGTGAGATTTCCACTGACCGAGATTGCGCGCGAACGCGCATTTTCGAAATCAGACTTGGTTTCCAAATATGCCCGGCGGGACGTATAGCCGTCATTTAGCAGACGCTGGCGAATACCCAACTGCTCGCGCTTGATAGCTACTTGCCGCTCCAGACTTTCCAACTCGTTCTTGAGCGCGGAAATCTCCGTTCGGCGTTGCGCAATACGCGCTTCCAAAGTGCGGGCATCTTTTTCGAGAGACTCTCGTGCTCTCACGAAGACGGCGAGTTGCTCTCTGGCAAGTTCCGGAAAGTCTTCGACCACACCGTCGAAATCGGGCGCGCGGTTTTCGATCAGTGCTGTAAGCCTTCGTTTCTTGAGCTTCAATTGACCGATACGCACCCGCCGCTGGCCCAATTCATTATCTGCTGAATTCGGTTGCAGGCGAACCAGCGTGGCGCCCTTATCGACAACCTCGCCTTCGGAAACAAGGATTTCGCCGACGAGACCGCCCTCGAGGTGCTGCACGAGCTTTACATGTCCGGCTGGCGCCACCTGACCATGGGCGACTGCAACTTCGCGGATTTCTGCGAATGAACCCCATATAATCGCCGCTAGTATGATCGTGCTCGCCAAATAGGAAAATCGCGCGAGTGCCATTGGCACTCGGCCATCCTCAAGAGCTCCGGGAAGCGTTAGGCGCTCACCCAGACTGGGCTCTTCCCAAGACCTTTTTTTTTGAAAGGATTTCCAACCCCAACGCATTACGGATTCCCAAGCTTGCCCAGCGAATCTAACGCCCGGGACATTAAAAATCTGCTAAGCGGTCTTTCGATTGGAAGCCAATACGGCGTCGACAACCTTTTCCGGGGGCCCCTCTAAAGCGACGGTGCCTTGTGCGAGCACAATTACACGGTCGGCAAGGCGCATATGGTACGGTCGATGAGTTACCATGAGCACGGTTGATCTACCGCGAAGCTTGGAAAGCTTATGAATGAACAACTGTTCGCCTTTTTCGTCCAAATTACTGCCGACTTCGTCGAAAAAGTAAATTCTGGCATTCTTCACATATGCGCGCGCGAGCATGAGCTGCTGCAGAAAACCTATCGAAAACTCCTGATAGCTTTGCTTTTGGAGTCGGGTCTCAATGCCGTTTTCAAGTCGCTCAACCCCGGCGAGTGCGCCAGAATCCCGCAACGCGCGAGCGATATCCTCGCGACTTGCGGTTGGATGCGCAAATCTGATGTTCTGCTCAATCGTACCGTAAAAAAATGTCGGACGCTGCGGCACATAGCCGATTGCGTAGCGAAGCTCGGCCGGATCGATTTGACGAAGATCCAAATTATCGAGAATGACGGCGCCGGCCTGTGGTTGATAAACACGGGCCAGGACCTTCAACAAGCTGGATTTGCCCGCACCACTCGGCCCCGTGATGGCAACAATCTCACCAGGTTCGACCTTTAAATTCACACCGCGCAATGCTGGTTCAGCGCGCGCGTTGTGACGGAAAGACACCCCTTGGACGAGGAAGTGACCTTTGAATTCCCGGAAAAAGCTTGGCAGCTGCCCAGCTTGCCTTTCCGGCCTTAGCTTCATCAGGCTGTTAACTTGTTTGAAACTCTGTGTAACCTGGCTGAGCCGGTTCAAACTCAAGAAGGCGGACTGCAATGGCGAGAGAATACGCCAAATAAGCGCCATCACCGCAATGAGGGCACCTATCGACAGAGTGCCTTGCAGAACAAAGAGCGTACCAAGGCCGACGGTCGCCGCGCCGGAAATGAGCACGAACGCCTGAGACAGGGTTTGCGTAATAATGCCTGTTTGCTGAGCCGAAAACTGGCTTTTCAGCAGTTTTGTCGCGATCGCCCCGTAGCGCTGCGTCCAAATATCTTGCGCTCCGTTATCGCGAACCCCCCGATACTTGGTGGTCAACTCAATTAAGAAATTCCGGCTTTGCGATTTGGCGTCTCCCGCGCGCCCAACAAAGTGATTGGTCAGCGGGATCGTTATGCACCCCATGGCAACGTAAAGCGCTATAAGAGCCGTCGGGATCCAGCCCAGCAATCCGCCGAGAAAGAATGTCGCTGCGAGAAAAAGGACCAAAAACGGCATATCAAGCAGTGCGCCAAAGAGTTGACCGGTAAAAACACCGCGAATGCTCTCGAATTGCTTAAGCCGTGTAATCTGAGCGCCGATAGGAGAAGATTCGGTCATCGAAATCGGCAAATGCAGGATTTGCTGAAAGGCACCGATCGTCAACAGCGATTCGACGCGCGTTCCGAGATAAGCGATGGCCTGAGAACGCAGGGCGCGCAAAACATATTCCGCAGCCAGTGCGATCAGGATGCCCACCAAAAAAAAGCCAAGGGTCATCAGCGACTTGGATCCTATCGCCTTGTCATAGACATTCATAACGTAGATCGGAACGGCCAGTGCCAGGAGATTGATGGCAAAGGTCAGACAGAAGAGCATAAGAAAAGTGCGCTTGAATGTAAGGAGAAGACTCTGGATCCAACCGGACTTTGACGCAGCGGGCGATTTTGGGTGACCTTCGTCACGCTCAATCCGATAGACGGTACC
>CAYWBS010000027.1:2805-14087 GCA_964456215.1 uncultured Hyphomicrobiaceae bacterium | reverse complement strand
CCTGAGGCATTCGTCTTCGATAATAATAATCCGTCTATCCGCTGCATGAGTCCGTATGATAACGGGAAAAATTTGCACAGAAATCATAATGCCCGGAATGAACCGCTTTTCGAAAAACCCGCAAAACCTGCATCAAGTCAGGTCTCAGGAAATTTCGTCGCGCCGCAATATCCAAAATGAGCGCCTGTTCCGTCACTTATCCTGACAGTAAAGATAATGACGCCGAACAATCAGCGAAGCCGCTCTGACCTTCGTCAAAGCGGCTTCCGCGTTAACGGCGTTGAACATTGCCGTTTGGCTATTTCACGGGAAGTGTCTGTGCATAGGCAAGCACATCGACATGGTCCTGCACGCTAAACGCCAACATGGAGATCATTTGCACTGCAGGCTGTCCATTGCGGATTTTGTGCAAGACCTCCCACGGGTTAGCGTTCGCTACCGTTCCGATATATTCAGGACTCTCCTTGGTCTTGAAATTGATGGCCTTGCCATCCTTGCCGTGGCACCTGACACATACTGTCTGAAAGATGCGCGCACCACGTGCCGAATTTCCGTTCGCCTTCTTGGTGTCGCGATCGATATATTCATCCATCTCGACTTGTCCATGGGCCACAAAATGCGCAAGCGATGTAAGAGCATCTTTCGGAATCAGGTCGCCATAACCGTGCGTCTTGTTGGAAATGATTTCGATAATCTTTTCCAGAGACGCATGGGTCATATTGCGGATGCCGGATATTCCCGTGAAATGGCTGCCTTTTGCGTATGCGCCGTGGCTGCCCTTATAATCCCAGCCATGGCATTCCTTGCAACGCCATGTTGCAGCTCCCTTTTGCTTGCCGGTTGCCGGGTATGATGGATGGGTCTTTTTGGGGGCCTCGACGCCAATCTGCTCGTACCAGTTGTCGTATAAAAGGCCTCCTTGTGTGATGGAAACCAAGTGCTCAGCCCCCGGATATTCGTCCGCCTTTGGAGTGCCCCCAAACATTAAGCACGCTATCCCTCCCAAGGCGAGAGGCAAGATTGCCAGTTTCGTTAGCTTCTGTATCATTGTCACTTCCCTATCCTCCCGCTCTGCAATACACGACTTTAACATTATGTCGCATACACGCTTTTTCTGAGTTTCGCCCTGATCGAGATCAGGGCGGCACTTTATCAACAGCCTGTCAGGCTTACTAAACTCTGGCTTTTCCGTGTCATCACTCACATGAGAGAGATTTGGGCCGTTGTTGTCGGCGGGCGGACAGTTGGGGCGATACCATCCAGGCGCCAGATGGCCAAATTTCTTCTCGCGCCTGACGACGGACTTCCAACGGGAATAAGCGTGCTTGAATCAGGCTATCTCAGTAATCGCGCCAATTCATGGTGGCCGGCGGCCTTCGCTATATGTCCAGCGCGTTCTCGTTTCTTGTTGCGGAGGCCTGGATCGGCGCCTCGGCTTAATAAGAGTTTCACGACTTCGGTTTTGCCCGCTCTCGCCGCGAACATCAAAGCCGTGTTGCCAAATCGATTCTTCCGATCGATTTTGGCTCCTAGAGCAAGAATGATATCAACGAGCTCATCATTCCCCAGTTTGGCGGCCAGCATCAATGGTGTATTGCCGCTGCTTGAACTCTTGGTCACGTCGGCGTAGGCGTTCAGAAGATGTTTCGCGCATCCGGCATGCCCCTGCCCCAATGCTCTGACGAGAGCGGTGCGACCCTCTTTATCAGCCTTATTGACGGACGCGCCGTGCCGCAGCAGAGCGGAAAGGGTGCTTTCATTGCCTTTATCGGCGGCAATCCAGAGCGCCGTGCGGCCTTGATCATTGGCAAGATTAACCTGTTCGCCGTTCTTGACCAAAGCCGTTATGACTTCTGCGTTTGTTGACGCTGCGGCCCGCATCAGCGGCGTCTTTCCATCAGAGCCTTTGGTCCCGAATGCGGTGCCTGCGCGAATCAATAGGAGTGCGGCAGCGCTATGGCCAAAATCTATGGCGTCATCTAGCGAGGTCCTGTCCTCCTTGTCGCGGATATTTGTCTCGGCTTTCGCCAGCAAAAGTTGTCTGATGACTGCCACATGCCCTTTGAGCGATGCCGCCATCAACGGCGTTCGTCCCAACTTATTCGTTGCGTTCAGTCTCGCTCCGGCGGCCAGCAGCACTTTAACTATTTCCGCATGTCCTGAAAGTGCCGCCAGATGTAAAGCGGTGTTTCCCTCGCTATTCACGCCATTGATGTCAACATCCCCTGACGAGAGTTTCTCGACTGCTTTGACCTGCCCGCGCCACGCGGCATCCATGATCGACGTCCAACCATTGCGGGACGCCGGCCGCGCCGTCTTGGCCTGCGATTCATCCACCCGGCCAGTCGCCGGCGGTGCTTTG
Source organism: uncultured Hyphomicrobiaceae bacterium (assembly GCA_964456215.1). GTDB lineage: Bacteria > Pseudomonadota > Alphaproteobacteria > Rhizobiales > BFAS01 > MnTg02. The sequence continues at coordinate 11,725 of CAYWBS010000027.1, read as the reverse complement.
GTCAGTGCCGTTCTCCAAGGATCGAACTCGACCGCGCCGCGACCCTTCTCCGATTGCGCGTCGATCTTGGCCAGCAGTTTCCCGGCTTTGCTGTGGCCGCCAATAGCCGCCTTTTCCAGCCATAGCCGGGCTTTGTCGATATTCGTGGCCGTTCCGGCGCCGGAAAGATACATTTTTCCCAGATTATACTGCGCCTTCGAATGGCCTTGCTCGGCCGCGGCATTCATCCAACGGAACGCTGCCGCTTCATCTTTTTCTATTCCCCGCCCGGATCTGTAAAGAGCGGCGAGTCGATATTGCGCCTCCGCATTCTGATTATTCGCCGCCGCCAGCAAGAGAGACAAGGCGCGGGCATAATCGCGTTGCCGGATGGCTGCTTCGACATGGCTGAGGACTTCTGCTCCTTGAACGTCCTGTGCGGGCAGTTCCGAATTCCCCCAGCAAAGCGAGGCCGCGGCCGCGAAAATGATTAGGCGACCAAGTCGTTTGACTTTAAGCGGTGCCATATTTCGTCTCGATCTCGACTCCAATATTTTTGAGAAAACCAGTTGGAAGGATACCTCCGGCGCAGACAATCACCGCGTCGTTTTCAATGTGATAGCACGCGCCGTTCTGCTCGATTTCAACGTGGCGGTTCTCGATCCGTTGTACATTCGATTTTAACAAAACTTTCAAGCGGCCAGTTGCGCTGGCTTCTTCGACCTTTTTCCGGTTTTTGAGCTTCGCCCGAGAGAATGCTTCGCTTCGGTATGAGAGCGTCACGGAGGCGCCTGGTTCATCGGCGATGCTTGTAGCGGCTTCAAGGGCACTGTCGCCACCGCCGACGACAAGCACATGTTGCCCGCGGTACTGCTCAGGGTCGATCAACCGATAGACGACCTTATCCGTTTCTTCTCCGGGGACGTTGAGCTTGCGCGGTGTTCCTCTGCGGCCGATCGCAAGCAGAACGGCGCGCGTTCTGTAATTCGCGCGCGTTGTCCGCACTTCGAAGCCACCGCCGACAGGTACGACATTCTCAACCCGCTCCTGATATTTGATCCGCAGATTGGTCTTTCTCTCGACGTGGCGCCAAAAGTTGAGTAGTTTTTCCTTATTGGTCTCCTGAAATCTGACTTTGCCTATGATCGGAAGAGTCGCGGGTTGGGTCATGACCACCTTCCCCCGCGGGTAATGGGAGACCGTACCGCCAAGGCTGTCCTGCTCAATCGTCACGAAACGAAGTTTTTTCATTTTGGCGCCAAGACTTGCGGAAATGCCGGCCGGGCCAGCGCCGATGATAACAAGGTCGAGCATGTCGGGTCGCCTCGGCCCATCGAGAGCCGATATCGATTCTATGGCCTGACGTCCCTGTTCGATGGCATTGCGGATAAGACCCATGCCGCCGAGCTCGCCCGCTATAAAAATTCCGGGAATATTCGTCTGGAAGTCCGGGCCGACGCTCGGAATGTCGACACCGCGCTTTTCGGTTCCAAATACCAATGTAATCGCATTGGTTGGACAGGCTTCTTTGCAGGCGCCGTGGCCGATACATTGCGTTGGTTCAATCAGCTCGGCCTTGCCATTGATCAAACCCAAAATCTTGCCTTCAGGACAGGCAGTGACACAGGCACCGCAGCCCAGGCAATTGGTAGGATCGATTTTGGGATGAAGGGAGGCTGGTTCCGACAGGCCCGCTTCAATCGATTCATCGCGAATCGAGATGTTCTCGCTTTCACTTTTCTTCCTCATCCGGAAATAAATGAGCAAGATCACGACGAAAGGGACAGCGTAAAGAATGATCAGGTGGTTAAGTGACATTGTGCCTTAAGGGGACCTGAATGTAGTGCCGGTTATTGTTCAATGGTAACGCCTAAAGCTTTGGCTTCGGCTATAATGCGTTCCAGCGTTGCCGGGCTGTCGGAAAATATTTGACGCGCCCGTCGCAATGCGGCCCGCGCCTTTTCCGTTTCTCTCAAGGCTTGTCTGGAGCGAATAAGTCTTATCCACCCCTCGGGATCGCGTGGCGACCCATTAAGCCGGTTATCAAGGCTTTCAACCATGCCACGGATCATTGCCGTTCTTTCCTTCTCGGACATGGCCGCAGCACTGCGTATGTCCTCAGGCGTTGGACCCTTCAATGGTTTCGTCGGGCCAGGGCCGGCAGTCTTCGTCTCTGTCGGCAAACGGCTGCTGACGTTTTCGCCGATCTGTTCGGCGAGCGCCAAAGTTCGTTTCCTGAGATCCAGGCGCGTTTCCTCGCCCGGCTTGACATCCTTTAACAAGGCGATCCAGTCCTCAAGAGCACCGCGCGCGTCTCCGCCCTGTTGCTTTGCCAAGCCGGTGTAAAACCGTGCCGGCGTGTCGGAGGCGTCAAGCTTCAGGGCTTTGTCAAAAGCCTCCTTAGCCTTTGGCGTGACTACGTCGCCGGCCGCCTTGACCAGTGCCTCGCCGAAGGCCGATTGATAGGGCGCCGAATCAGCTTTCAACTGCACGGCTCGGGCATATGCATCAGAGGCCAATTGATATTTTTGGGTGTTGAAATAGGACCAGCCGAGCATCCGCCAACCCTCGGGATCATTTGGCGACCTCTCAAGCCGGGCGGCAAGGCGCGCGATCATCGTTTCGACGTCCGGCAGCGAGTTTCCTTCTCGCTGCCACGGACTCATCGCCACGGGCTTCTTGCCGCTCTGACCATTTGCATAGGCCAAGAGGTCCGCATAAGCCGAAGTCCCAGACAAATCCGGTTCCTGGAAATTGTCAGAGCGGACCGAGGAGAAGCTTGCGCCACTGTCGTTTGTGCGGGCGTATATTTCATAGGCACCTGCAAGTATGGCGACAGCCAGTCCAATAAAAGCCGTCGCCGATACTATTTGGCGACGCGTCGTCAGAGCGCGCAGCTGAAAATTCAATGTAGCTGAAGAGGCCGCCGTTCTCTGCGGATCGTCGTGCGAGGTTTCTTTTGTCTCGGCTGGCATGGAACCTCCTGTCTGGTTCTGTCTGCTGGCCTCGTTCGTTTGGTCTCTTTCAGGTTCGAAGTGGGTGTCGGATCCTGCTCCCGCCTCGCGGCGCATAAAGCCCAAAAACACAATGGACCCAATTGCGATGGCGGAGCCGATAATGACCATTGCGAAGGCCAACGTCATTGTTGGAGGACCCACGTATGCTGTTAGAAGTTGTTATTTTCGCTCGCCCAAAATTCGGGTCGCAATACCCCTTTAATAACGACGGCCAGACCCTCTTATTCCGTTTGCACTGGATTTATTTCCGGCACATTTCAGACCGGGCGGTACGGCCTAGAAATCGCCTGTTTTTTGTTCAAACGCTATAGGGCCACTTGGGACCGATTCAGGATCTTCGGACAGAATTCCATAGGCCCGCATTTGGAAGAATTTGAGGCAAGGATGACAGATCTGATTTCTGGGCGGCTGACGGTTCAGCGCCACGACTCATCGGGAACGCGGGCGGAGACCGTTCGCCCCGGGCGAAATGATCGCCGCATAGGCCGGCCATACAAAACGGTCAGGAAAAGAATCGCAAACTATCTCTCCCACCCGTCCGGATTTCTCGGGACATTCACTTTTAGCCTTGTCATTATCGGGGCGATTTTTCTCGGCTGGCAAAACAGGAATGAGGGATATCTGACGGCCGAAGAAGGATCTGGCTACCTGCTTGGCATTATCGGAGGATGCTTGATGCTCATCGTCCTCCTTTATCCGCTGCGCAAGAAAGTGAGGGTTTTGCGCGCGCTTGGATCGGTGCCGTTTTGGTTTCGGACCCATATGATCTTCGGCGTCGTCGGTCCGACACTCATTTTGTTTCACGCCAATTTCAAGTTTGGATCGCTGAACAGCAACATCGCTCTCATTTCGATGCTTTCGGTGGCAGTGAGCGGTCTTATCGGGAGGTTCATCTATAAGCGCATTCATATGGGCCTCCATGGAAAGAAAGCGCAAGTCCAGGAAATTGTAGCGGACATTGCAGTGTTCAAACGGCAGATCGCCGCCGATGTGGCCGATGAAAAGTGCATACAAGATGAGTTGAAAGCGTATGAACAGCAGGTCTTGCTTCCGAACACGTCTGTAATTCGCACCCTTTGGTACGTGCTCTTGCTGTACCTCAAGACACAGAACAGCAAAGCGAAACTGTCGCGGGAAATCCGGCGAATCGTACGCGCAAACGGCAAAGTGCATCGATGGGGGCGGCGGGAGCGGCGCCTCCGCGGGAAAGCAGCGGAGTTGCGTTTATCACAGTATTTTGCAGCGGTACGGAAGGCATCCCAGTATTCCTTCTTCGAGCGCCTGTTCTCGCTATGGCACGTCCTGCACCTACCGTTGTTCTATTTCATGATATTCGCAGCAATCGTTCACGTCATCGCCGTCCACTTGTATTAAGGGAGGGCCGTTCGTGTATGCTCGAACGCGATGGCTGGCGGCAGTCGCATTAGCGATTATCTTCGCGCCGACGGCCCCTCTCCGTGCCCAAAACATTTTCGAAAAGATGGTGATGCCGGGGAAGCTCATCGAAGGTCACGCGAAGTTAGAAAAAGACTGCAATAATTGCCACAAGCCGTTTTCAAAAAAGAAGCAGACTCAACTTTGCCTTGACTGCCATAAGAAGATCTCGGCCGACGTCACCGCAAACGTGGGGCTTCATGGCCGGCGGCCGGATGTTGCCAAGACCGAATGCAAGCATTGCCACACCGATCACATCGGCCGCGATGCCGATATCGTACGGCTCGATCGGGAAACCTTCAATCACAGCTTCACCGATTTTGCGCTCAAGGGAAAACACACTTCGGTTTCATGCGACAAATGCCACAAACCGAAAGTGAAATTTCGCGAGGCGCCCTCGGCTTGCGTTAAATGCCACAAGAATGATCAGCCCCATAAGGGCCGATTGGGAGAGAAATGCGAATCGTGCCATCGCGAGGATGGCTGGAAAACCACAAAACCGTTCAACCATGACAAGACCAAATTCCCTCTTCACGGAAAGCATAAGGAGGTTTCGTGCAAAGCCTGCCATTCGGCAGAGCGGTATAAGGATATACCAACGGCCTGCGTCGGCTGCCACCGCCTGCAGGATATTCATAAGGGCGCGCGTGGAGAAAAATGCGAAAAATGCCATTCGCCCGAGAAATGGAAAACTGTTCGTTTCGATCACGACAAGGATACGAAGTTTCCCCTGCGCGGCAAACACAAGAAGACGAAATGCGATCGGTGTCATATAGGTAATTTTTTCGAACAAAAACTCTCGATGGAGTGCAGCTGGTGCCACCGTAACGATGACCCACATAAAGGCGAGCTTGGGAAATTGTGCGGACAATGTCACACTGAAGATGGCTGGCGCCGCGACGTTTCTTTCGATCACGATATCACGCGCTTTCCTCTTATCGGCCAACATGCCGTCGTGCCGTGCGAAGAATGCCATCTGACGCAAGCTTTCAAGGATGCACCCCTCCTCTGTGCCGCGTGCCACGGGAAAGCCGATTACCACAAAGGTCGCTTGGGAGACCAATGCGCGATCTGCCACAATCCGAACGGTTGGAAACTTTGGCGGTTTAATCATGACACTCAAACCAAATTCCCGCTCACCGGCTCTCATGCCGGCCTCGATTGCCATGCGTGCCACGTCAAGAAAGTCGTGAAGAAGATAGCATTGCCAAAAAACTGCTTCGCCTGCCATCAGGCGGATGACGCTCATCGGGATGCGTTCGGCCGACTTTGCGAGCGCTGTCATACAACCGATAAGTTTTCAAGAGTCCGCTTAAGCCGATAATTCCCGAATAACTGGCCGTTGGTTACAATGGACCCGCGCTACAACCTTGCCAAGACCGGCCTGGCAAGCATTCAATTCGAGGAATAAATCTGCTTTTGTGTCGTTGTACCGGAAACGGGCGGTGAGGACTCCAAGTGAAAGATGACGTTGGCGAGCAGATGATAGCCTTTCTGCCGCGGCTGCGTCGTTTTGCCTACTCGCTCACCGGGGGCTTGGAAGAAGCAGAGGATCTCGTGCAGAGCACGTGCGAACGGGCCTTGGCCCGGCTGCACCAATGGGCGCCGGGGACAAGCCTGGAAAGCTGGATGTTCCGGATTGCACAAAACCTCTGGAAGGATGAGTTAAAGGCAAAAAAAGTCCGCGGAGTCGCTTTGGATTTGGAAACCGTACAGCTACCTACCAGCCTTGATGGCCGCCGTGAAATGGAGGGACGTCTCGCATTAAACTTAGTCACAGAGGCAATCAGCCGCCTACCCGAAGACCAGAGAGTCTTAATTGCTTTGGTTTGTATTGATGGACTGCCCTACAAACAAGTTTCTGAAATATTGGATATCCCGATCGGGACCGTCATGAGTCGGCTAAGCCGCGCGCGCAAAACTCTTTATGCTGCGCTGTATGAACAAGATAGTCATTCGGTCTTGTCAGGTACGGGGGAGAATTGTGAATAAATTGGATGACGATATGTTAATGGCATTTGTAGATGGTCAACTAGACGAAGCCGGTCGCCGGGCGGTTGAGTCCAGTGTTTCTTCTAATCCTGAACTTCGCAAGAAATTATTGGTCTTTGAACTGACCCGCGAGCCCCTTGCGCGCGCGTTTGACTCTGTTTTGCATCAACCGGAACGGCCGGATCTGTTGAGGCTTGTCCGGGCCGAAACGAATTTGAACGCGGGCCGGTTCGAAGAAAAGCAGGCAACGCCGGAACCCTCCGGTATTCTCGGCATTTTCAGACGGATCTTTCAACCGGCGCTGGGCGGCCCGATAGCCGTTTTATTGTCGCTTTTGATTCTATTTGGGACGGTGGCCGCGTGGCTGTTAAGCAATCGTCTATTTGTGGAGCGCGTTTCGCCATTCAATCTGGTTGCCTACGAGAACGATCGCCTCATAGCGCAAGGCGATCTTGAACACACGCTAGAGACGGTGCCGAGCGGCACACCGAGCGAACAAAAAGACAGCGCCACGAAGCGGCCCCTGATCAAACCTATTTTGACGTTCCAAGATGTCGAAACGAGATATTGCCGCGAATACGAGGTCCTTTATCAAGGCGTGCAACGCTTTGGTGGTGTTGCTTGTCGAACCAAAAATGGAAGATGGCAGGTCTTGGTCCACATCGAGGAGTCGACGGAACTGCCTACAAAGAAGAAGTTCAGGCCTGCGGCGGCTCGGAAAACGCCGGTTCTTGACAACGTCATCAATCGGATCATGGGCAGCAATGCGTTGGATGCGGCTGAAGAAGGCAATTTGCTCAAAAACGGATGGGTCCATCCCTCCAATCATCAGTAAGCACGCATTAGCCAAGAGCATTTTCCGACCAAATTGGTCTATATGGTCGGAATAGGCTCTTCTCCGGGTGCGTCATTGCTCGATGAAAGGGCGCCCCTGAAATTCGTCCATGCGTCCCACGAATCATTCAGCTCACCGGGCTTTTCGGCTGAATGATTCGTGGGACGCGCCGTTTTCTTGTTATCGTCTCTTGGTCTGGATCGTAACATTCTGGAAGTTCAATGAACTGGCCTCCGGTTCGTGCAGGCGCCGCCGAGCGGACCAACCAACAGGACTCCCGGAAATTGCACTTGCGATGGGTTTGCTACGGAAGTCCTGCGCGCCGCATCTTTGTGGCGCCAATAAAAGGCCCCGGCCGTAAATTGGGTCAGGCCCCGTAACCCCGAGATCGCGAACCGGCAGTGCTCCAATCCAGTCACGTCCCCGCCTTGCGGATGGCAAGTTCCAATAAATCGATGCCAGCGATGCTGTCACATGAGGAACTGCGAATGAGGTGCCGGACTGGTAACCTTCATTCCGGCCCTCGAATGCCGTCCAGATATCAACTCCCGGTGCCGCAACGTCGATATATGAACCGCGATTGGCGTACCGATAGGTGAGAAGATTCTTATTCACGGCAGTAACGGCGATTACATCCGAATATGCGCCCGGGTAACTCGGCGGAGCTGTCGGCCCGTCATTGCCGGCTGCCGCAACAAATATGACACCCTTGGCGGCCATTCTCCGAATGGCTTGTTCGAGCAATTGATCCTTCGGTCCGGTGAAGCTCATATTGATCAAGTTGACATTCCACGCTTCCATCCAATCGAGTGCCCTAAATAAGGTAAGGGTATCGGTAACGGGGAAACCTTGCTTGTCGGCGTAGAAAATGCTCGCCGCGTAAATCTCCGCGTAGGGTATGAGTCCCGGCGTTCCGCTATTAGGAGATCCGGCAAGCAGGGCAACTACTCCAGTGCCGTGATTGCTTGACGATGCGATCCGGTCTTCCGGAATGAACCTGCCGAATTTGATTTCCTGGCCAGCGAATGTCGGATGGTCATGGTCGACAGGCGTATCGATAACGCCTACGCGAATCCCCTTACTGCAGGCCATGTGTTTGCTCTGCCAGCCGATGATCGATCGTCCAAAGCAATGATCCGATTTACAGGCGTCCCGCCCACGACCGGCTTTGCGTTTTCGGATGCCGTCAATCTGCCCATCCTCTGTCTTGCCCGATCGTATTTCCGATTCATTCTTTTCCCGTGCGGTTCGATATACGCTGTAGACTTTGTTCAGGGCGAAGGCGTCCGAGGGGAGTTTGCGTTTCAACAAACCTAGAGCTTTTGAGGTGTCCAAGCCGCGTGGAACGGTGAGCCTTGTCACCTTCCCGGAAATACTTGAAAAATTGTCGGATTTCGTAACCCCAAACCCGAGCTTTCGCGCTTTGCTCAAGCCGCTTGAGCTAAGATTGATTGCCAGAACTTCATTTCTCTTAAAATCCAGCCGAGGAAGACTATCAGGACCAACCGTCCTCCGTTTCGGTGTTGATTTTGCGTGCTCGCTGCGCTCAGACTTTTTGCGGTCGTCCCCTTTCAGGCGTGATTTCGACTTCCTGGAGTTTTCCGATTCGTCGGCTCTCTGGTCGTCCCCCTTCGGGCGTGATTTCGACTTCCTGGAGTTTTCC
>CAYWBS010000027.1:0-2705 GCA_964456215.1 uncultured Hyphomicrobiaceae bacterium | reverse complement strand
GCTCTCTGGTCGTCCCCCTTCGGGCGTGATTTCGACTTCCTGGAGTTTTCCGATTCGCCTGATTTTTTGCCGCGACGAGCGAGCAGCTTGCGGAAAACACCTATCAATGTGTCCGGGATGCGGTCGTCATATCGACCATACCGAGCCTTTAACTTTTTCTTGCTGTCTTCATATTCACTTTCCAGCGCCTTCTTCTCCTCTTCGCTGGCACCGGAAGCTTCCAGCGCTTTCTTAGCTGCTTTAAATTCTTGTTCTGCAGCCCGCTTTGCCGCCTCTTTTTCTCGCTCTGCCGCTTTTTTTGCCGCCTCTCTTTCTCGTTCTGCCGCTTTTTTTGCCGCCTCTCTTTCTCGTTCTGCGGCTTTTTTTGCCGCCTCGTCCTTATCGTCCTTATCGTCCTCCGCAAGCGCCGGCGCTACCAGACCGTGATCAAATCTGAGGAGTTGATGAAAGCCGCCGGATGATGCGCAATAAGCATCCAAACTCGCCGCCAGGACAAACGCGATCGATAAGCGAAAAGTCGTTCTGCCAATTCGTACCAGGTCATACAAGCCAAGTCGCAACATGTCGAATGCGGTCCTAGCAGCCGTGCGTGGCGTTGATTCCATTCTCAATGTCCCTGACCGAATAATCGGCCCCCTACTGTTAAAGCGAAAATTTTTGGCGACATTGGGAATAACCAAGCACTGGGATCGTTATATTTTCAAACAGCAAGCCCCCACTTTTCTGCAAAGCGACATGTAAGGGATACGGGGGACTTTGCTCATGAAAGGCGCGGAGTCAGATAAACAATTCGGCAATTCTCCTGAAAACCAGGGTTTCGTCAAAAATTAGATCATAAAATAATTTAGAATGAAATAGTTTTTTCATTAAATGTAACAACGTTTAACAATATATCGCCTCTGCGCGATGTAATATATATATTATATCTGAGTTTTATTCTAAAGGCGTTAGCTGAGGTTTTGTTCTCCACAAGTTTTCCAAATTTTATCCTTAATTCCGGCGCAATAAAAACTTCAAACTGACACGAGTCTGCAAAACAATAACGTGCGGCGGTCGAACGAAATCGCCAAATAACGAGGGGGGCCTCGGCCGGAAGATGATAAACATCAGACGCCTGATGGCTTTACCAAAAGCCGTTCTATTGATTGGCTTGATCATCCAATTTATCGATGTGGCGCACGCTCAGGATGCGGCTGCGGGATGGGGCGCAACGGTTGTTCCCTCACCCGCGACCAGCGCCAGCCCTCAATCTCCCGCTCCGAACCTGTTCGACCACATACAAACCGGATTTCCGCTGACCGGCGCTCACCGACGGGTGGACTGCGAAAGCTGTCATTCGAATGGCGTTTTTCGAGGTACGCCCCGCCAATGCGGTGTTTGCCACGACAGTACTCGTTCAAGCGGCAAGCCGGCAAACCATGTTCGCTCGAGCAATATCTGCTCTGACTGTCACGTGACCAAGAATTGGACGACTGTCCGTTTTGATCACAGTGAGAGCACCGGCACCTGCGCCAGCTGCCATAACGGGCGCACGGCCACGGGCAAGCACGCAGGCCATATCGCGACCAGCGATCGTTGCGAGGACTGCCACAAGACTATGATGTGGACGACCGCGCGCTTTGATCATAGCGGCGTCACCGGCGCCTGCGTCAGCTGCCATAATGGGACGACGGCCACCGGCAAATCGCCAAGCCACATCAAGACCACCGACACCTGCGCGGACTGCCATACGTCCACCAGCGTTTGGCGGCCGGTAAACCGCGTCGATCATGCCGCCGTCATCGGCGCCTGCTTCAGCTGCCACAACGGCACCACGGCGACCGGCAAAACCGCAAACCATATCGCCACGAACAATAGCTGCGAAGATTGCCATACGACGAACGCCTGGCCTGGCGCGGTCTTCGACCATAGCGGCGTCACCGGCGCCTGCTTCAGCTGCCATAATGGGACGATCCAGACCGGCAAATCGTCAAACCACATCAAAACCACCGACACTTGCGCGGACTGCCATACTTCCACCAAAGTCTGGCGGCCAGTAAACCGCGTCGATCATGCCGCCGTCATCGGCGCCTGCTTCAGCTGCCACAATGGCACCACGGCGACCGGCAAAACCGCAAACCATATCGCCTCGAACAATAGCTGCGAAGATTGCCATAAGACGAATTCCTGGGCGGGCGCGGTCTTCGACCATAGCGGCGTCATTGGCGCCTGTTTCAGCTGCCATAATGGGACGACCGCGACCGGCAAATCGCCAAACCACATCAAAACCACCGATACCTGCGCGGACTGCCATACTTCCAAAAGCGTATGGCGGCCGGTAAACCGCGTCGATCACGCCGCCGTCATCGGCGCCTGCTTCAGCTGCCACAACGGCACCATAGCGACCGGAAAATCCGCAAACCACGTCGCCTCGAACAATAGCTGCGAAGATTGCCATACGACGAACGGCTGGGCTGGCGCGCGCTTCGACCATAGCGGCGTCACCGGCGCCTGCTTCAGCTGCCATAATGGGACGACGGCCACCGGCAAATCGCCGAGCCACATCAAAACCACCGATACCTGCGCGGACTGCCATACTTCCACCAGCGTTTGGCGGCCGGTAAACCGCGTCGATCACGCCGCCGTCATCGGCGCCTGCTTCAGTTGCCATAACGGCACCATAGCGACCGGAAAATCCGCAAACCACGTCGCCTCGAACAATAGCT